>CAYNKU010000021.1:0-16052 GCA_964397865.1 uncultured Pirellulales bacterium
GAATCCAGAATGCCGGAGCTATTTTCATCGGCGACTATACCCCCGTTGCCGTCGGTGACTACTGGGCGGGGCCGAGTCATACCCTGCCGACCGGCACAACCGCGAAATTCTTCAGTCCGTTGAGTTCCAACGATTTCGTCAAGTCAACCAGCATCATCGAATATGACAGGGAAAAGCTTGCCGAAAGCGCCGACCATATCGTTCGTCTCGCGCAAACCGAGGGGCTTGATGCGCACGCAAAGAGCGTGAATATCCGACAGCAGGACCAAATATAATAAGAGTCTATCTGGAATGCTTAAATTCAATCCGATCTTCTACTTCGATCTTGTCTCCCCACCACCACCATGCCGAGTAGGTATGGTTGTCGGTAATTTCGTTGTTACGAATATTGGAAAGATAAATGTATCTGGGTTTCATCCGGTCGAATGCTTCGGTACGGGCGTCGGGGTTCTGTTCGTCCGCCCAGGTCGGTTCGAAAGGAACCCAGCCATATTCTTTTAAGTACACTTCGGCCCAATTATGTTTGGGGGTTTTGTCGTCGTAGCGCACGGTATAGCCGGATACGAACCGGGCCGGTATGGCTTTTGCTCTGCACAATGTTACAAAAAGATCGGCGTATTCCGTGCAATCTCCTTTTTTCTGTTTTAACGCTTCGGCGGCACCGATCGCGTCCGGGCTGTAGCCGGCGTATTCCATATTGTTGATCACAAAGTCATATATTTTTCTAACCACGTAAACGTCGGAGTTGCCGGTGAGTTTTCGCGCAACCTCAGCTATAAGCGGATCGTCTTTTTCGAAGTATTTTTCATTCTTGAGAAAAGCCTCGAAACCAGAACCTTTGGATAATTTCTTTTTATCCAATTGCCTTGCCCTTGAAAGGTCGTATCTGTACAGAGTAGCCTTTGCTTTTATTTCAAGTGTAAACGACTTCGGGGGGTCGGGAAAAATAAACTCGGCATAGCGAATGCCGTTTTCTTCAAAAACCCTTGCCGGGTCATGGGAATATTTCAAAGCTATCCTCTGTTTACCCGGGATTGTTTTAGGGATGATCATAATGAATTTTATTTTTGAGGTCTTACCGGGTGTTTTGAAATCGTAGTATAAGCTAAATTCCACCCTGCTGCTGTTTGACTGCTCTGCGCCGACTGCGCGGCATTGAAATACTGCGCCAAGAGTCATTAAAAGTAGTAAAAACCCCGCCTTTTTCATCGAACTAAATCCGGAATAAGAGTGCCCTCTTTTCCGAGGGCGTTGGCACTTTTTTATCACCCCTTAAGGTTACCAAAAGTGATTAACTGCCGGTGAGTTTTTTCTTTATGATTTCAGCGGCTTTTTTGAGGGCGTCCTCTATTTTTTCGGGGTTTTTTCCGCCGGCCTGGGCCATTTGCGGCCTGCCGCCTCCGCCGCCATCGATTATAGGCGCGATCTCCCTGATAAGATCGCCGGCTTTGAGGCCTTTTTTTATCAGGTCGTCGGTGACGCCCGCTAAAAGTGTGGCTTTACCAACATCGGCGAAGCCGAAGACCACCGCCGCGGATTTACCTTTCTTTTTGACCATATCGATAGCTTCTCTGGCCTGCTCGACCGAAGCGGTTTTGAGTATGCCCGTAACGACGCAGGCGTCGCCGAGTTTTTCGCACTTTTCGAGCAGTTCTCGCGCCTGGCCCATAACATCGGTGCCGGTTTGCCTCGCGGCCGATTTTAATTGCTTGAGAAGTCTCTTGTTATCTTCCAATAACTGGCTTACTCTTTTTGCCGCGCCGTCGGCCGGCACTTTCAGCAACAGCGCAATCTCATCGACGATGGCGCTTCGGGTATCGAAATAATCTGTCAGGGCCCGGCCTGTTACGGCCGTTATCCTGCGCACGCCGGCCGAGATACTCTCTTCCTTTAATATTTTAAAGCCGGCAATGACGGATGTTCTTTCGACGTGGGTGCCGCCGCAAAACTCCCTGCTCATAGCCTCTTCGATCCGCTCGGCGTTTGGCGCACCGATAGCGACGACCCGCACGATATCGCCGTATTTCTCGCCGAACAGCGCCATCGCGCCGAGTTTTTTGGCTTCTTTTTTGGGCATATCGACGCATGTCACGGGCAGATCGGCGGTGATCTTTTCCCGCACGAGCTTTTCGACTTCGCGCAGTTGTTTATCCGTCAGGGCCGAGGGGCAGGTAAAATCGAATCTCAGATAGTCGGGGCCGACGAGGCTGCCCTTTTGGATGACGGACTTGCCTTTTACCTGCTGAAGCGCCCACTGCAATAGGTGCGTGGCTGTATGGTTTTTTCGCGTAGCTTCCCTGTCGTCGCTGACGACCGCGGTTACCGTATCGCCAACTTTAAGTTCACCCTGTTCGACACAGCCTTTGTGAATGACACAGTCGCCGAGTTTGAAGGCGCCCTGGACAATGAAAGTGCCTTTGGGCGATTTTATTACGCCGCAGTCGCCGACCTGTCCGCCCGCCTCGGCATAGAAACAGGTTTTATCGAGGACAAGGCCTGTCTCGCAACCGGCCTCGATGCCGCCGTTATCGGTGTAGCCGGTCTGGTCAACAAATCCGAGTACTTTAGACTCGCACCTACTCGTTTTATATTTGTGCAAATCCTCTGTTGGGGGAAGTTCGGTTTCACTGACGCCGATGGAAACGGCCGCGGACTTCCGGGCGGCCCTGGCGCGCCGGCGCTGCTGGTCCATCAGTTTGTCGAACTTATACGTATCGACTTTCAGGCCCCGTTCTTCGGCCATAAGCTGTGTCAGGTCGAGGGGAAATCCATAGGTATCGTAAAGTCCGAAGGCTTCTTCGCCGCTGAATATCTTATCACCGGCCTTTTGAGCTTTTTTCGCGGCGGCGGTGAAAATCTCGATTCCGCGGTCGAGTGTCCTGCCGAAACTTTCTTCCTCACTTTTTATCACCGCAGCGACATAATCCGCGCGCTGCCTGATCTCGCCGAAGGCGTCGCCCATAAAATCAGCGACAACGGGCACGATCTTGTACATAAAGGGTTCGTGCATTCCCAGTTCCCGGCCGAATCGGCAGGCCCGGCGGAGTATGCGCCTGATAACATAGCCCCTGCCCTCGTTCGAGGGATTTGCGCTGTCGGTTATCGAAAATACAAGCGCGCGAATATGGTCGGCTATCACGCGAAATGCGTTGTCAACAGTATTATTAAGTTTGGAGGTATATTTGCAGCCGGAGAGTTCGCTTACATGGTCGATTATCGGCATAAATAAATCCGTATCGTAGTTGCTGGTTTTGTTCTGCAATACCGAGACTATCCTTTCGAGTCCGGCGCCGGTATCGACATACCTGGCCTTTAGCGGAATGAGTTTGCCGTCTTCGCCGCGGTTATACTGGATGAAAACAAGATTCCAGAGTTCGATGAAGCGGGCGCATCCGCCGTTGATCCGGCACTTGTGGCCGGGGACATTTTTTTTATCACAGCGCTCGGGGCCGAGGTCGATATGAATTTCGCTGCAGGGACCGCAGGGGCCGGTGGCTCCCATTTCCCAGAAATTATCTTTCCGGCCGAAAGCCAGGACGCGTTCGGCGGGTATGGGGGTTACCTTTGTCCAGAGATTCGCCGCTTCTTCGTCCCTGGCGATACCGTCGGCTTTATCACCCGCGAAAACCGTCGCCCAGAGCCGATCGCCGTCGATGCCCCAAACCTTTGTCAATAATTCCCACGCCCATTCGATGGCTTCGGCCTTGAAGTAGTCGTCGAAGGACCAGTTGCCGAGCCTCTCGACAAAGGTGTGGTGGTAGGTATCTTTGCCGACCTCTTCGAGGTCGTTGTGTTTGCCGCTTACGCGCAGACACTTCTGGCTGTTGGCGGCACGTTTGCAGTCGGCGGCGCGGAGTCCGAGGAAAATATCCTTGAACTGGTTCATGCCCGCGTTCGCGAAAAGCAGCGTCTGGTCATCTATCGGAACGATCGGGGAGCTTGCGATAAACTCGTGGTCTTTGCTTTTGAAAAAATCTATAAACTCGCTTCGTATCTGGTTCGAACCTGCCACTATAATGTTCCTGAAATATGTTTTTTTATTCTTCCCCAGTCAATCCCTTTGCTACCAGGAGCTTATTTTTTATTTCTTCGGACAAATCCTTATTTTCCACCAGGAGCTGTTTTGCCTTCTCCCTGCCCTGGCCGAGCCGCATATCGCCGTAATTAAGCCACGCGCCGGATTTGGTTACGATATCGCATCCGATACCCATGTCGATGAGGTCGCCCTCGTAGCTTATTCCGCTGTCGAACATGATATCGAATTCGGTATCCCTGAAGGGCGGGGCGATCTTATTCTTGACGACCCTGGCCCTGACCCTGCTGCCGATCGCGTCTGAGCCGTCTTTTATCGTCGCGATCCGCCTTACATCGATCCGCACCGAGCTGTAGAACTTCAGTGCCCTGCCGCCGGTGGTCGTTTCGGGGTTACCGAACATAACACCGATTTTCATCCGTATCTGGTTTATGAAAACAAGGGCGGTTCTGCTTTTGCTTATCGCGGCGGTGAGTTTTCGCATCGCCTGGCTCATCAGCCTGGCCTGGAGGCCGACGTGCCTGTCGCCCATTTCTCCTTCTATTTCGGCTTTCGGCGTCAATGCCGCCACCGAATCAATAACGATAACGTCAACGGAGTTGCTGCGGATAAGCATTTCGGCTATCTCGAGCGCCTGCTCACCGGTATCAGGCTGACTGACCAGTAAACTACTGACGTCCACGCCGAGTCTTTTTGCCCAGGTGGTATCGAGCGCGTGCTCGGCATCGATAAAAGCGGCCACACCGCCTTTTCGTTGTGCGCTGGCTATGACGTGAAGTGCCAGCGTCGTCTTGCCGCTCGATTCCGGGCCATATAATTCCGTAATTCTGCCGCATGGTATGCCTGCGCCGCCAAGAGCGATATCGAGCGACAAACATCCCGTCGGTATTCCCTCGATGCGGGCGTAATGATGCTCATCCATCTGCATAATCGCACCCTGGCCGTATTGTTTTTCTATCTGGGCGATCACCTGCTCAAGCGCGTTTGCCCTGGCCTTGTTGCCCGGGCCGGCTGCTGCGCCGGTTTGTTTTTTCTTTGCCATCTTTTCTCCAATCCATTTCGCTTTTATTGTAATTTATAATTGCCTAAAACCGTATAAACGGGTCCCTCGGGCCGAAGTTGACTCTCGTAGACGCATACCGATTCGACCATCGTGCTGCCGGGTTTGAAATCCTTGTAATCTTCGACCATTGCCGCCAGTTTCGCTCCGGCGGCGGCGCTTCTTATCCTGCAAAGCGTCAGGTGGCCGGTAAATTTTCTTGCTTCGGCGGGCCAGCCGGCCTTTTTTAACCGGTATTCAATTGACTCCTGAAGCCGGCAAAGTTTGCTGGCGCCATCGCCTGCGCCGACCCACAAGACCCTTGCGTTTTTGCCGCCGAAACAACCCACTTTTTCTATATCCAACTCGAAGCTTCTCTGTTCGGCCGCGGCATCTCTGACCATATTACAAACCTCGACTATCCTTTCATCAGCCACTTCGCCCAGGAACTTCAGCGTCAGGTGCATTGCCTCGGGCCGAACCCATTTGACATCGCCTTTTTTCAGGTGCGTATCCTTTCTGATGCGGTTCTGCAAATCAGCAATCGCTTTTATAATCCGCTCATCGATATCGACCGCAATAAAGCAGCGCATCGGTCACCTCGCTGTAAAACATTTTTTTTAGAACCGAGTAAAGCCTCTCAAAGTGCTGAACCTATCTTCGATATCCGAGTTGGTTATCGCGGTTAGTCCCTGGAGCGAAAAATCCTCGATCGCAAATGACGCCGCCACCGTGCCGTAGGCGATCGCCGTTCTTAGTGAGTCGAAATTCGTTTTTCCGGTCTTTGCGAGGTAGCCCATAAAGGCGCCTGCGAAGCTGTCACCTGCGCCGGTGGGGTCCTTGACCTTATCGGCGGGGTAGGCGGGCAGTATGAATTTCTCGCCGCTCGAGCCGCACATAATCGAGCCGGATTCACCTTTTTTAATAACAACGATCGTCGGGCCCATCGACAGTATCTCGTCGGCGGCACCAATGAGATTGCTCTTTCCGGAAAGCAGCCTCGCTTCCTGGTCGTTTAGTATCAAGGCGTTAATTTTCTTCAAAAGCACCTTCAAATCTTCGAGCCGGCCGTCTATCCAGCAGTTCATGGTATCGGCCGCCACGAACGTGCTGTTCTCGATTTCGCCGAGCAGTTGGTTCTGGAGGGCCGGGGCGGTATTGGCGAGAAAGACAAACTTGCTGTCCTTATACGCCTTTGGGACTTTAGGCGGCTCTTCCGCCAGGACATTGAGTTCGACATTATCTGTTATCGCCTCGCTCATCGAGCTGTGATAAGAGCCCTGCCAGCGGAAAGTTCTGCTGTGATGGCGAACTTCGAGGCCTGAGAGGTCGACATCCCTGTCAATGAAAACTTCCTTCAAGTCGAAGGGACAGTCGGCCCCCACCACACCTATGAACCGCACCGGCGAAAAGAAGCTCGCCGCCATACTGAAATATACCGCCGAGCCTCCCAGACAATTTTCACTGACCCCGTAAGGAGTCCTGACCGTATCGATACCTATCGATCCTGTTACCAATAGCGACATTTATCGACTCCTTTCTTCTGTAAATTTTTTCAGCGTCATATCTATCCTGGCAAGAGTGCTCTCCCTGCCAAGCATATCCACGGAATTAAATATCGGCGGACTGACGGTCGAGCCGCAGATCGCCACCCGCAAAGGCTGCGCGACCTTGCCCAGCCCGACGTTTTTTTGCTCCGCCAATGATCGCAGCATATTCTCGATGCCCTGCTCGGTGAACTCGTCCATTGCCGCAAGTTTTTCCCTGACCTCGGCCAGTATCGAGAGCGCATCGGCTTTCAATAGAACCTTCTTCACCGCTTTCGGATCATACTCTATCGCGTCATCGGCCGCAAACAGGAACCTGCTTTTTCGCTCTATATCCGCCAGCGTTCTGGCGCCGGCGTTAATTTCTATCAGTTTGCCTAACGTTTTATCGTCGGCTGAAAGAACTGCCGAATCGATCACCTCTAAATAAGCCTTGAAATGCGCGAGAAGTTTATCTTTGTCGAGGAGCCGAATATGCTCGGTATTAAAGGCGATCAGTTTTTTTCTGTCAAAGAGGCTGTTGGTTTTGGTCAATCGCGAAAGGTCGAAACTTTCTATCAGTTCGCCGGTTTGCATAATTTCGCGATCATCGCCCGGATTCCAGCCTAACAATGCCATAAAATTCAGCATCGTCTCGGGCAGGTATCCGCTTTTGAAGAAGTCAACGACGTTTATCTCGGGCAACTGCACACCCACAAATTCGGCCATTGCCTCGATGCTGTCCATTTCGGGTGTCGATTTGCCTTTTAAGAAACTTTCAAGCTCCTCTGCGCTTATCCCGCCTGCCCGGGCTATTTGTTCGATATCGATTCCGTCGGCGGCCTTTATCGCTTTCTTCAGGGTTTTGGGTCTTTCTCGCTTGGAGAGTTTGCCGCCGCCTTCGCTGACCGTCACCGACATATGGGCGTATACGGGGGTCTTGAAGCCGAGGGCTTTTTGCAATACGATATGGCCCGGGGTATTCATCAGGTGCTCCTGGCCCCGGATGACGTGGGTGACGCCCATCAGCTCATCGTCAACAACGCACGCGAAATGATAGGTCGGGAAGCCGTCTGATTTTTGTATCACAAAATCACTTAATTGCGCCCCCTCGAAACTAACCTGCCCGCGAACTTCGTCGGAGACAACGATGGTTTCATCGGCCGGCACCGCCATTCTGACCGTAACGGGTTTTCCTTCGGCGCGGGCGTTGGCGACATCTTTTTCGTCGGGCGGTTTTTCGGGCGGGCGGTAAATAAGCGCGCTTTTTCTGGCTTCGGCTTCGGTCCGCATGGCGGCAAGTTCTTCGGTCGTATCGAAACAATAATACGCGCTGCCCGAGGCGATGAGCTTTGCCAGATATTCGTTGTAAATTTCCAGTCTTTGTGACTGCAGATAAGGGCCGGTGTCACCGCCGATTTCGGGGCCTTGGTCCCAATCGATGCCGAGCCATCGCAGGTCCGCGATAACCTGTCGAATTGCCGCGGAGGTATTGCGTTTCTGGTCCGTATCCTCGATGCGCAGAATGAAACTGCCGCCATGACGGCGCGCGAAAAGCCAGTTGAAAAGGGCCGTCCTGGCCCCTCCGATATGAAGATAACCTGTTGGTGACGGCGCAAAACGCGTTACGACCATTCTATTCCTCGCATGTTAAGGCAAACCTGTTAAAACAGGCAGGATACGCTATATCGCGGTCGCTGTCAAGCAAAGCCGGCTCCCAGCTACCCGATTTTATTGCTCATCGCCCCATAAAGTCGTGCCGCCGCCCATGCTTTGTCGCCAGGCATGGCGCCACCTGTGAAACGTCATCGAACCGCCTATCGGCTTTTTCAGCTTTCTCGCCTGTTTATCCGGAATCGGCGGGAGCTTGGCTACCGGGCTCTGCTGATACCAGTACGCGACCGAACAAAGCTCTAATGTCAGGCAGTTGCTTACCCCGTGCTCGATTGTAAACTTCAGGGACTTATCGAAATATATCGGGTCGGACACATAAAAACGGTAAAGATGAGTCCTGCCGCATGTGCCGGTATTCTCGTTCGCCTTTGCGCAGCCGAAATATGGATGGCTGAACACAGTCTTCGGACACCACGCCATATTGAACAGGTCCTCGGTACCCGTGCCGTTGAGCGTCGGCATTTCGTCGCCGTCGATAAATATCATATCGTCACCTTCGCCATACCAAAGCGGCGTCGGCGAGTGCACATAATAATTTACCCCCGCAAAATGCCCCTTACCCTTGATATCGAGAATAACGTAGTTTCCCTTGCCCGTCTTGTTATTTGCGAGCTCAGGGCCAAACATCTTCCACTGGTTTTCCCCCTCGGGCAGCGTCTCGGTGACCTCCTGGTTATACCACGCGCAAAATCGCCCCATATCTTCAGGCAATTCTTTCATCTGGGTATAATCGATATAATAATAAAACATCGCGATCTCTTCATCGGCCTGGTTCTCGATCTCTATCCTCGCGCCGTCGGCAAAAGGCATTGCGAAATAACAAACCATACTCCTGCCGTCTACCGGCGGCGCCGACAGCAGTAAACTCGTAAACTCGTAACTTTCGTCCCAGCCCTGGCCGAAAAAAGGCCCGATGGGCGATTCCACCGACGGATACTCGCTGCCGTCCCAGTACATCCGCAATATAACATCGTTGCGGCTTACCGACTTCGGCCCCATCGTAACCCAGATATGATTGATCACGCCCGCGCCGGCGACGTCGAAGATCGTTTGCTTCCGGCCGGGCTTGATATTTTCGATCCTGTCACGATTGCCGCCCGTGCGGTCGAAGCTGCTTATCCTTTTGGTCTTCACACCACGGCGTATCTTCGCCAGATCGTACAAGTCACTTCCCGAACCTTTGACCTCGCTGAAACTGCCGACAATAAAAATCACTAAAAGCCCAACAAAAAAATGCTTTTTTGCCATTTTTTTCTCCCTGTAATAAAAAATAATATCCGCCCTGCAAGATCACGATCACATATATTGCTTGTCCTGTGCCGCAGATATGTTATAAAATATCGCTTTAAATCAAAGGTATTTTTTCTAAAAGCTGTAAAGGCGATAAGTTGAAAGACTCTGAAAACGAAAAAACGCCCGAATCGCTCGACTTCGTTCGGAGTATTGTTGCCGAGGACCTCAAGACCGGTAAGTGGCAGGGGCGCGTCGCGACGCGTTTTCCGCCCGAACCAAACGGCTTCCTCCATATCGGCCACGCCAAGAGCATCTGCCTGAACTTCGGGATAGCCGCCGAATTCGGCGGAACCTGCAATTTGCGCTTCGACGATACCAACCCCGTAAAAGAAGAGGATCAATACGTTGCGGCCATCAAGGAAGATATAAAATGGCTCGGCTGGGACTGGCACGACAGGTTGTACTTCGCATCCGACTACTTCGAGCAGATGTACGAATTCGCCGTCGAACTTATAAAAACCGGCAAGGCGTACGTCTGCGATCTGACCGCCGACGAAATAAAAGACCAGCGAGGCTCCCTTACCTCACCCGGCACCGAAAGCCCATACCGCGACCGCAGCGTCAAGGAAAATTTAGACCTCTTTGAACGTATGCGAAAAGGTGAATTCCCCGACGGCTCAAGAACCCTGCGGGCGAAAATCGATATGGCGTCAGCCAACCTCAATATGAGGGACCCGGTGATGTATCGCATTCTGCGCGCCACCCACCACCGCACGGGCGACAAGTGGTGCATCTATCCGATGTATGACTGGGCGCACGGGCTGGAGGATTCCGTAGAAAAAATCACGCACTCGATCTGCACGCTCGAATTCGAAAACCATAGGCCGCTTTACGATTGGTTCCTCGATGAGCTTGGCGTCCACCATTCACAGCAGATCGAATTCGCCCGGCTGAACCTCACATATACCGTGATGAGCAAAAGAAAGCTCCTGCGGCTGGTGCAGGAAAAACTTGTCAGCGGATGGGACGAGCCTCGTATGCCCACGATCTCGGGCATGAGAAGAAGAGGCTACTCGTCCGCGGCGATCAGGAACTTTTGCAAAATCATAGGCGTCAATAAATTCAACAGCACTATCGATATCGCGCTGCTCGAACACTGCCTCCGCGACGACCTGAATAAAAACTCTCCGCGTGTGATGGCGGTGCTTCACCCTTTGAAAGTTGTTATCGATAATTACCCGGAAGACAAAACCGAGTATCTCGACGCTGTCAATAATCCTGAAAACCCTGCCGCCGGTACGCGATCCGTGCCTTTCTCGCGCGAGCTATATATCGAGCAGGATGACTTTATGGAGAATCCGCCCAAAAAATTCTACCGCCTCGCTCCAGGGCGGGAAGTCCGCCTGCGATACGCGTATTTTATTACCTGTAACGAGGTCATCAAGGACGAAAATGGTAACCCGATCGAATTGCATTGTACTTACGACCCCGCCACACGAGGCGGCGACGCACCGGACGGGCGAAAAGTAAAATCAACCCTCCACTGGGTTTCGGCGCCGCACTCAATACCGGCAGAAGTTCGGCTTTATGACCACCTCTTCACAAAAGAAAATCCCGACGACGCCGGTGAGGGCAAAGACTTCACCGATAACCTCAACCCCGATTCTTTAGAGACCCTGACTAACTGTCGACTCGAACCGTCTTTAGCAAACACTGCCCCGGGTGAAAGATTCCAGTTCGAAAGATTAGGCTATTTCTGCGCCGATTCCGATAGAACCGCTGACAACCTGCCCGTTTTTAATAGAACCGTCACCCTCCGCGACACCTGGGCAAAAATCCAGAAGAACCAGAAGAAAAGACCCTAAAACCACCAAGGCAATACCATGAACAAGAAACAACGCATTTGTATGATCATCGGCCTGTTACTTGCCGTAGAATTCACCTGGTACGCCATAGATAACAGACTCTCCGCCCTCCACGTGATCTTAATTGCCTCTCTGGTTGTTGCCGTAACCGCTTTTTTTATCTACGATCTCAGAACCCGAAAAAACAAAAAACCTTATTCAGAAAATTAAGCTGCACTTCCCTTGATTAAGAATGTCTAAACCTTACGAAATACTCAACCATGTGAGCAGTTGTTTGTAATTGTATAATTGGATTCGTTTATGAGAAAACATATTACAGTTTTTATAATGACCGTTCTGGTGGCTGGATGTACGACTCTTCCTCGGCCGCAAAGTCTAAAAAACTAAACTACTTTTATTGTTTGACTTGGCCTCCCAACCGCTATTGTGTTAGTCGGTAAAGTACAACGGTCTAAATTACTTGTTTGTCTTATGAATAAGTGTATTCCTCAGCAAAAACGACATTGATAGTTCGTATGCTGGACAATAAATAAGATAATCGTTAAAATGATGACGTGAAATAGTCACAAGACATAGACCAAAATTAAGGGGCATAGCATGTTTAGAGTAGCAACAGTATTATTTTATTTTTGTCTGATTAGTTGCGCTTCTGGCTCAGTTAGTAAGCCTATAAACTTCATAGAACGACAGAGGCAACTGTTTTATGAAATTGACCACGAACAAGTTTATCAAAGTTGCCAGGAGTTAATGCGTTTGCACAGAAAGGGCAAACTTTCCAGTGACACATTTTATTATGATGATACTTTGATGAAGCATAATAAATTGCCTGAAACTATAAATCTGTTACATCCAACATATGTCTATGTTTCTGATATAATGGTCGATATCGGTTTTTTTAGTAAAGAAGGCATGCAAACATTAGGCTGTGATTCTAATGAATTTGGGCAACCAGTATCATCCTATGAATATGGAAAAGGGTTAGGATGGCGTAAAGACCCATTTGGAATGGATACTTTATATGGCAAGGAATCCCTAGATTATCTTAATAAGGAGTATGAAGATTTTGAAATGGAGATGATCCCGGGGCTAGTATATCGAAAGTGCAAGGATGAGGAATTAACCACTCTTGAAGAGGTTAAACGAAGCATTGAACATATGGCTATGTTCATGAACTGGTCACAGAAAGCCATAGCTAAATTGGCTGTTAAAAAACAAAGATTGCTTTATAAGACAAATCACCATGAGTTACTCAAAGCCTGCCGACAAGTTATTAAACGGCATAATGATGGGGCGTTTACTACAGATAAAATCTATTTTGGTGATGGACGGTTCACTGAAGATCACAAGCTAATTCCCAAAATCATATTGAATCTTGAACCAGTTTATGTCTGGCTACATCAAAATAGTGCTATGGTTGCTTTAATTGGAGGCTTGGATCATTCCGGAGTTCGCGCTTACATGAACAATGAAAGAGCTGTGGAAAAAGATGAAATCAAACTTATAGATGGCCTCGTATATTATGATGATGGGCTAAGGGAAATGGGAGATGTTTACAAAGAGTATCTCAACAGTCTTCAACTTGAAGCCATACCGCCACGTGACTGGCAAAGAAAACAAATGGGCCTACCTCTTCCTGTCGCACATCATGATCAGTCTCTTAATGCTAAAAGTTATGATGAAGCGAAAAGTATATTCTTAGAACTCAGAATAAAGTGGGCAGCGGAAACCAAAAAGTTTCGCTATCACTCAGACACACCAGCTTATTGGAATGGGGAAGCGGGCCAAAGCATTATTGCAATGGGCAAAAAAGTCTTACCTTTTGTGATGAAGGAAATTAAACAAGGCAATTTCCTCTTCAACGTTCCGGCTAGAAGGATCACAGGTTTGTCTATGCGAACTAAAGGTGAGTTCGAATCTGAACAAGAATATGCCCAAAGATGGGGGGCTTGGTGGGAGAAGAACTGTGATAATCCTGAATGGAACGTATTCTTAATAACATTAAAAAATGAAGAAATACTAGAGGCTGCCCGTAAATTTTTAAAATCTATAGGTGTCTCTATAGAAGATAAAAAAGTTTTGCTCGATGAGAAAGATAAAAGATGGCAAGAGGCATTTGAATTATTAAAGAAAGAAGAGTCCTGGATTAAATCGCTGAAACTTTTTGCTGATTGCGAGTATAAGGCGGTATATTTTTATCCCAAAGATAAAGTGACCTTAGGAGGAGAATATTGGGTGTTTGTGGATAAGGAGTCAGGGAAAGTCGTTAGCTATTTGGGAGCTAAATAAAACTTTTTGGGTATTTTTGTGGATATGTTCATATCTGGAAGTCCGCGATACTATAACAAATGGATACTTATCCGATGCGAAAGTATATTATAGTTTTGGTAATGGCTATTCTGGTGGCTGGATGTACGACTCTTCCTCGGCCGGATTTCTCTCCTGATGGGCCTTGCCTTGAAGTTATTACATACAATGTCAATTGGGGTTTTGTCGAGCCGCAAAATGTTGTTGAGTTTGTCTCCACGGCTGATGCCGATGTCGTCTGTTTCCAGGAAACGCACAGGCAGTGGGAAGCTATTTTGAAGACCCAACTTAAGGGACGTTATCCGTATTGCGTGTTTAAGGAATGGTCGGGAGCCGGGGGCATTGCCATAATGTCGAAGTACAAGTTATATAATATCAAGCTTATTGAGCCTACAGAGGGTTGGTTTCCCGCTCTTTTGGCGGATATTCAAACCCCGATCGGCTTGGTTCAGGTTCTTAATGTCCACCTTCGGCCACCTCTTTCAGACCGAGGTTCAGCCAGTGTGTCTGCTTACTATAAAACCCCTGACATACATCTCAGAGAGCTTCAAGGATTTCTTGCCGAAACAGATGCCGGGAAACCCTTGATTATTACGGGAGATTTTAACGAGCATGAAAACGGCAAAGCAGCACGATGGCTTCTTGAGCAGGGCTTTGCCGATGCGCTTTCGGCCTATGATTCTTATACAAAAACCTGGAAATGGAATACTTCCTTTGGAGTCACTCTTAATAACCGTTACGATCATATCGTAATCAGTGAGCATTTGCAATGTACGGGGGCTAAGGTTACACAGGTCGAAGCCAGCGACCATATACCTGTTTTAGCAGTAATCATACCAAGAATGCTTCAGTAAATGCAAAAGCCCATATATATGCTTCCCGCTACCTTTTCCTATTTGCCAAGGATTATTTTTAGTGATACGAGGAGTAGTACCCCTCCGAAAATTTTTCTTAATATCTGTTCGGGGATACTTACGGCGAATTTTGCGCCGATAAGTCCGCCTATGAAAAAACCGATGCACACAATCGCCGCGATTTTCAAATCAACGAAACCCTGTTTATAATATGTCCATGCCGCCAGTAGTCCTATGGGCGGGACCATAAGCGCCAGAGTTGTACCCTGGGCCGTGTGCTGGGACAGGCCGAACACGATCACAAGAGTCGGGATTATGATTATCGCCCCGCCGATTCCTATAAGCCCGCTGAATACACCCGTTATCAATCCTAAAACCAGGTACCAGAAAATATTCATAATCGCCGAGTCCTTAAAAAGTCGCTCAATCAGCCGAAGAGCTCTTTGAATTTATCTTCGATTACTTCGCTCTCGCAGAGCGTTTGTCCTATCAGTACCGCACCGACGCCGATGGACTTTAGTTTCTCGACGTGCTCAGGCGCTTTGATTCCGCTTTCAGACACGAGTTGTCGTCTGTTCTCGACCAGTTCGGCGAGTCGTCCGGTGGTATTGACATCGACCTCCATCGTCGTAAGATTGCGGTTATTAATTCCGAGGACGCTATAACCTTTTTTAGGAAAGCCTATAAGGCTGCGAACGCCCAGCAGCGTATCGGCGGCGTGGACCTCGAGCAGAACCGTCAGCGTCAGTTCGGCCGCGACTATCATCAAATCCATCAGTTCGGCCGGTTTTAAGGCCTCGGCTATCAGAAGTATCGCATCGGCGCCGGCGAGACGCGCTTCATAAACCTGCCACGGGTCGACTATAAAATCCTTCCGCAACACCGGCAGATCGACGGCCTCTTTGACACGGGCCATATACTCGAGTCTGCCCTGGAAATATTTTTCATCGGTCAGGACGCTTATCGCATCGGCGCCGCATTGCCGGTAAATCTTCGCGATCTCGACCGCGTCGAAATCGGCCCGGATAACCCCCGCCGAGGGCGACGCCTTTTTAACCTCCGCGATAACGTTAAGCCCGCGGCGGTTAACTTTCGTCACCGCCTTATAGAAGTTCCGGCACTTGGGCATTGACCCCGCGCGGCTTTTTAATTCCTCAAGGCTAAGCCGCTCTTTACCCCGCCGAACCTCATCTCTTTTATCCGCTATTATCTTGTCTAATATATTCATACCGGTCGCATTTTTACTTTTTTTCATTCGACGCCTGAACGTAGGCCATTCTCACCTGATTCAGTGTCTCGGTGAGGACTTTCTGTTCTTCTTCGGTCAGGTTGCCCTTTGTTTTTTCCTCGATAGTCTCGAGCATATCGATATTGTATTTCGCCAGCGCCAGGTCCGGCTCTTTATCTTCCTGTCCCTCCACCTTCAGGAGCCCGAGCGAAAAAAACGCCTGCGTCACCAGCATGCTGATCAGCGCCGCCAGGTTGCCCTTTGGCAAAGGCCCGTGCTTAGGGGTTTCTTTTTGC
>CAYNKU010000022.1:0-15910 GCA_964397865.1 uncultured Pirellulales bacterium
AGTACATCAACGCGACGGTGCTCAGGCGGCCGGCCAAGATGGGGGTGGCCTCGGCATATCTGGAGGGATTCAGGCGGGCGCTGCAGCCGCCTGCTCCCCGTTACGTGGTGCAGATGGATGCGGGGATGACGCACGATCCAGCCGATGTGCCACGGCTGTTGGAAAGCATAGAGACTGCTCATGGGCTGCCAGAAGCCTTTATGGTCGGCATGGGTAACTGGACGTGGGATCAGGGGGTGGGATTGCCTGACCTGGTGATCGGCTCGCGGTTTGTGGAGGGTCCCCCTCCCCCCCCACAAGGATACCGCACGCTGATCAGCCTGGGGGCGGCCTGGCTGATGCGGCGGCTGGGGGTGCGAGTGTACGACGCGACCAGCGGCTTCCGCTGCTGGCGGGCGTCGTTGCTGGCGGAGGTGCTACGGGATTGGGAACCGAACGCTACAGGGTTTGGGTTTCAGCTCGAGATGCTACATCGGGCCTGGCATCTGTGCGGAGGCCGGGTGGTGGAGGAGCCGATCGCGTACAGGCTAACGAATAGCTCGTTTCGGTGGAGAATGGTGGCCGAGGCCCTGCGGGTGTATGCGGGGCTGTGGCTGGACCGAGACAGGAGATACTGGTGATCACGATTTTTACGATCCCCCGGCCTTTTGAAGGCGAGTTCTGGCACATTCAGCGCAACACGCTGTGCTCGTGGCTTCTGCTGGAGCCTCAACCCCAGGTCCTACTGTTCGGGATCGAGCAGGGAGCATCTGAGGTGGCGGAAGAGTTGGGGATAGCGATATTCCCCGTGGCACGCAACGAGCACGGCACGCCGCTGGTGAGCGATGCGCTGGATCAGGCCATGCAGCGGGCCAAGCACGACATCCTGGTGATGGCCAACGCCGACAACATCTATCTGCGCGATTTCCTGCCAGCAGTGCAAGCCTGCGCACAATCGTTCCCGCGCTTCCTGATGATCGGGCAGCGATGGGATCTCCAGGTGGATGGACTACTGACTTTTGAGGAGGATTGGGAGGAGCGGCTGCGGGGGCGGGTGCGGGAGGAGGGCTACTTGCATCCTCGCGGCGCGGTGGACTACCTGGCTTTCCGAGACGGGGCGTGCCTGGCGGATCTACCCCCGTTCGCGGTCGGACGCACGGGATACGACAATGACATCGTAGCGCGGACGCTGCAGGCGGGGGTGCCCGTCGTAGATGCTACACAGGCGGTAACAGTGGTGCATCAAGATCACGGAAAGAGGAGGCGGTGCACGGGCGAGGCAGACAAGAACCGCCAGATGAGGATCGACGCCCGTGGGGGGGTGGGACAGGCCAATTGGATGTTGACCGGGGAGGGTATGACATGAAGGTCGTCGCCATTGGATTGACGAAAAACGAAGCCGACGTCGTTAGCGAAACTGTGACAGCCGCGCTCCAGTGGGTGGACGAGTTTGTCATATACGACAATTCCACTGACGCCACTCCAAGCCTGGCGGAGCAAGCTGGGGCCATTGTGTTGGCCGGTCCTCCAGAAGAAATGTTCAAGGAACAGCTACGGCAACACACGCTTGTTGCAGCGGCAGACCTGCATCCTGACTGGATCGTTCGTATTGACGCCGGCGAAATATACCATCATGATCCTGACCCCCGGCAGGTGTTGGAGGAGGCGTTGGCCGACGGTGCCTTTTGTGTGAGGGGGATGCAAATGGAGTTTTGGCTCACGTTGGACGATGTACGGCGTGGACTCTTGTTGGAGGATGAGCGGGTATCAATACAAAAGCGGCGGCGGTGGTACACGGCGGGGCACATGGCGTTGATAGCGTGGCGACACCGGGATGACCTGGCGTTCTATCCGCCAGAGGTCCAAGGCCGTGCAAATGTTCCACTGGACGCAGGTGGTCGGAACGTGGCTCAGCTCGGGCCGGTGTTTGGACAATGCCCTGTACAAAAGCATTACAACTGTCGCAGCTTGCCCCAACTGTTAGCGCGAATGAAGGACCGGTCGAGTGATTTGTACAGCTTTGGGAAGTACCGCTACAATTTGATCGTCGATGAAAAAGTAATGAGGCTGCATTATCTGGGGCCTGACGAGGTTTTTTGTTTCAAGGACAATCACGAACAGGCATACCAATGGTACAAGCAGAGTACCGAGATGCTCAAGGGGCGGGCGGAGGTGTTCGGATGGAACCGCTGATTGTGATGGTGACTTTCAACCGACAGAGCGAGACCCGCCGAGCGCTGGCGGCGCTGGAGGAGACAACGGACTTGGGCCAGGTTGAGATGGTGATTGTTGACAATGGATCCACTGACGGGACGGCTGACCTGGTGCAGGAGTGGTCCTTCGGTAAGCGAGGGGTGTACTGTTATCCTCTCGACCAGAACATCGGTTGCCCCCGGGCGCTCAACCTCGCGCTGGAGGCGCATCGGCAGCCGGGGCAAGCGGTAGTCAAGATCGATAACGATGTACGGCTCCTGACTCCCGGCTGGGTAGAGAAGGTGCAGTATCTGGAGCAGCGCTGGCTCCCAGTGGCCATGATTGGGGCGTACTACCGTGGCGTGCTGGAGGGGCGATTGCTTGGACAGGAGGCATTTGAGGGGCAGACGCTTCATCGAGTTCGGCCCATCATCGGGCATTGTGTGTGGCACTCGGGGCTGTTCCTGGATCGGGTGGGCTTCTTCGATGTGCTGGCACCCGATCATCTATATGGGTTCGAGGATCTGATCCTGTCCCACAAGGCCAGCCGGCTAGGCTTCTTCACGCTGGTGTGGGAGGGGTGGCGGATCGAGAACATCCAGCGTAAGAACAGCCTGGGGGATCAGCGGGATGAGCACGTGGAGCGGATGCGGCCGCTATACCGTCAGCGCTGCGCTGCATTGGCCGAGGGCGGAACAGTCAGAACCGGGCCAGATGGATTACCGGCAGTCGGGTAAGAAAATTTTAATAAATAGTTTACCTTGTTGTGGTATCCTTATGATGGGGTATCAATGAACAGTGACGTGGACAGGAGGCAATCATAGTGGTTGACAAGATAGAGCTCCGGCTTGATCGGCATGGGGCGCGGCTGGTTGAATGTAGGACTGGATGTCCCCTGCGGGAGAACTTCGAGAAAGGCTGTTTGGAATGCCCACTCTCGGGGCGAGCGGTGCCAGTTTCGGACGTCGTCAGTATGGTGCGGGAGGCGCGGGGCAGTGCCGCCCTCCTGTTACAGACGCTATGTGAGGCTGAGGGCAGAGTCGGAGGAGCGTAGTTGCGGGCACAGGTCACAGTAACGGCGGACGTGAATAGCCTGGTGCTCAGCCGCATGGTGGTTGAGAATGGCCTGTGGCTGGTGCGCGTTCACAGCCGTCGCATTGTGAAGGCGACGCGGATTCCCCCGGAGGTCCCGATTGAGGATTTCCTCCAAGCTGAAACGGGGGATATTGGCGAGAATCCTTTTTTGGCTGAAAATCACAGTGAAAGTGGATGATTTGACATCTGTGCTGAATTCTGGTATAATTTGACACGTAGTACCTGAAAACTGCATAGCGGCCTATGGATTTGTGAAGCGAATGCCATAGGCGCGGATTCAAGCAGTAGAAGGTCGTCTGGCTTTTGCGAGTGCGCAAGAAGGCGGAGACCGGGCTCTCTGCGGGGAAACCTGCAGGGGACACGGTCTCCGCCTTTTTTTGTTCCTGGGGCTGAAAAGAGTAGGGAGGGGAGGGCGATGCCGATTAAGAAAATCTCGGACGCGCCAGCGAATATCCGCGAGTTGGACGATGTGAAACTGACACTGGCGCAGATCAACAAGATCCTGGAGATCTACGACGCGCTCAAGGCGCAGAAGAAGGTCAAGAATCCGATGGCGGTGGCCATCGCGCAGTTCAAGAAAAGCTATCACGTGTCGGGGAGCAAGTGGGTGAAGAACAAAGAGGAAGCTACGGCAATGTCGGCAGTCGATCTCGAGCACCTGGACCGCTACGTGGTGGTCCAGGTGGATGGGCAGCCTGTTCTCGCCGAGGTGGCGGATCTGCGCGAGCTGGAGGGCGACTTCGGTCACGGGGTGTACCCGCTGTGGAGCGACGAGCTGCAGTCGATCGTGGCGTTTGCTTTCGAGCCCGTCTTCTTCAACGCGGCGGAAGCGCAGGAGTGGGTGGCCAAGGCGATGGAGAAGCAGCCGGCGGAGATGTCGGTGATGGATGTCTTGCAGGGAATTGTCGCTCCGCTGACCCGGGCGCTGGGGAGCATGCTGGGTGGACGTGGAGAAGATGGGACCCCTGGGGCCACAGGGTTGCGCAGCTTTGAGGACACCAATCGATTGGTGCGCCAGGTGTTGGAGGATCGGTATAGGGACCCGCCAGGCCCAGGGATTCAAGAAGCTAACATTGCTGGCCCCTGGATCATAGAAATCGGCCCCAGCACGGCGATCGTGGAGATGGATGGGCAAATGTACAGCATCGCATACACGATCGGGGAGGAAGATAGCGTCACCCTCGGTGAGCTGAGGCCCATAGAAAAGCAGTGGATCCGAGAGGACGGCACCCCTGTGTACCTCCATTCCTTCGCTGTGCACATGAAAGCCGGTGACGAAGCGGACGATGAGGACGATGGGCTGATCTGGAAGGAGATCATCCATCCTGGCAAGTGGTTCAAGACAGACACGGGCCGGGCGATGGAGATCACGGCGGACATCATCAAGGGAGCATTCAAAGCCTGGAAAGCCGGGCTCCCCAAGTACATCTCGGTCCCTGCTGATTCCCACCACGGGATCAGCGACGGGATCGTTCCCCCTCAAGCCAATCGAGGCTTTGTCGAGAAGCTGAAGCTGGTGAAAGACCGGCTGTTCGCCGGATTCCGATTCACGGATCCGGAGATCGGGCAAGGGGTGCAGCTTGGGAATATCGCTGATGTATCGGTCTTCCTGCGGCCTAACGTGACACATCCTGAGACAGGGAAACAGTTCCTCTGGACACTTCAACACGTCCTGCTGACCAACGATCCACTGGTGCAGGACCTGGAACCGTTTGGCGTGGCGGCGAGTGCCGAGGCCGGGCGGGAGTTCGTGGTACAGATGTACCGGCAAGCAACAGACGAGGAGGTGAACGAAATGGCAGAGGATACCAGGCAAGAAGGAGGCCAGCCGGAGGGTCTGACGCTGAGCGCTGAGGAGGCCGATGTCTATCAGCAATTCCAGGGATTGGGACTTTCAGCCGAGGAGGTCAAGACGCTGATTGCTGGACGCGAGCAGGTGCGCCAGAAGGGCCGAGACCTGGAGATCACGCAGATCGTGCGGGCGCTGGAAGGCAGCGAGGAGCACGGGGGCGTGGTTCAGGTCGAGGGATCGCGCCATTGGCCGGTGGTGTGCGTGGCTGTGGAGAAGGCGCTGCGAGAGCAGCCCGAGGCACTGGCACTGGCGGCGGACGACGAGGGGCGGACGGGGCTGGACGCGGTGGTGCTGGAGATCGTCAACGCGCTGCCGGCTGAGAGCCGGATGGTGCTGCAGGCCCAGCCGATGGGCTCCAAGGACCCGGCAGATCCGCTGGCCGATGGCGAGGATGAGGAGCCATCGGAAGAGCAGATCACAGAGCTGGCAGGCAGGCTCACCCCGCGCAGGGGCATGGCCATCAGCGTGCCACAGTAACGCAAGCAACAGACGAGGAGGATGAACGATGGCTTGGGTAAACTACACGGATAACGATTTCGAGCGCAAGCAGCCGCTCAAGTTCCGGGCCGGGGATGAAAAGGCCAAGACGGTCGTGGTCTATGCGTCCACCGTGACGCTGGACGACGATGGGCGCCGGCTGGTCCACGCGGGCGAGCTGCTGTGCGAGATCACCAGCGGCACGGGCGATGGGAAGTATGGGCCCTACTCGGGCACGGCCAGCGACGGCCGGGAGAATATCACCAAGGCCCTGGTCGCATTCGCCGTGGCCGGGCATGACGTCGTGCTGGGTGACAAGGCAATCGGCGGCTGGTTCGCAGATTGCGTCTTCGACCTCAGCGAGCTGACGCTGAACGGCGCCACGGGGCACAGCACTGGGCTGACCACGCTGGAGACCGCCTTCCCGCAGTGCACGTTCGACGACTAGCGCGGCGAGAACAGAACATAGGAGGATAACGATGGCAGTTGATGAGTATCTGCATCCAAGCGACATCAAGCAGTCGCACATCCTGACGCGGGTGCTGACGGAGAAGCGGGCGGAATCCACGATCTACGACGTGCCGTTCTCGCCCCTGTATCCATTCCAGGGCCGCAAGGTCAAGTTGGCGATCCGCAAGCACTTCGGGGCGGGGCTGGCGCCGTTCAAGGCGGACAACGCCAACACCCCCATCATGACCGGCTCGGGCGAACTCCAGGAGCAGTATCTGGAGCTGGTGTGCATCGCCGAGAAGGAGGTGCTGAACGCCACCGACCTGATCGCGCTGGAATCGCCGGACGAGCAGATGGCCAAGCTGGCAGCGGAGACCGTGCTGGACAAGGCGCTGCGCCTGCAGCTCAGGAACTCCAACCGGACGCGCTGGATGGCCTGGGCCGCGGCCAAGGACGAACTGACGATCACCTACAGTCAGGCCGGGGGAGACGTGACGATCGCGGTTGACTTTGATCTGAACGGCGATGGTATGAACGAGGGCCGATTCAGCGCCTCGCACCTGCCGACGTATGAAGATATGTCGGTCGATGAGTATCCGTGGGATAACACCACGGACGGTGTGTATGACGCCGACATCATCGAGGGTGTGTACTACTGCGCCAAGCTGATCGCGGATGACCTGGGGATCGACGAGACGGAGGTCGCGATGCACATCAACTCGACGACCTACCGGATCATCAAGAAGAACGCGGGCATCCGGGACGAGTTGAGCGCGACCAATCCGCGGGTCACCACCCCCAAGCGGGAGGAGATCGTCGAGATCCTGGAGCTGGCGGACGTGCGCATCCGCAACGACCACTACTGGGACACCGCGGGCAGCAAGCAGAAGCTACTCCCCGATGGCTACGCGCTCTTCACGCCGGCCTCGTATGAGTACAACGGCGTGCCGATCATGGAAATGTACGACGGGCTGGTGGCGCGGGTGGTGAACGGCGCCATCGTCGTGGAGCGCAATCCCGGCATGGTGGCGGAGATGTACGTCAACGAGGAGCAGGTGGCGCAGAACGTGCGGGTTCAGACGGCGCGAATGCCGGTGATGAACTGGGCCTCTGCCTTCGTGTACGCTCAGGTCTACGACGCCTAAGAATCAGGATGGGGGCGCGATGAGCGCCCTCGTCCTGATTGAATCTGAGGGGGAGGGAGAATGGCGGTTGACATCTCGGCTGAGGTGACGCGCATCTGGCCGACGACGGAGACCACGCTGGCGGCGGATTCTGACGTGGACTATGCCACGCAGAAGGCGCTGGGCATCGCCAAGGCGAAGCGTGTGCTGTATGGCGGCACGGCAGTCATCCCAGCCGAGGCGGACATCCCTGAACTGGCGGGGTACTGGATCGCGGACCAGGCCTGTGTGCTGCTGATTCCCCTGGCCAAAGACTACTACATGAGCAAGCAGCGCCTCTCCGACGCCAAGGAGGGCGCGACGATCACCTACTACAACAAGGTGCAGGAGCTGGAGCGGCTCAAGCAGGAGCTGGACGCGGCGCTGGCGGGCAGCAAGCAGGACGCGCTGGACGCGATCAGCAGCGCCACGGTGACGGACGATGTGCCGGCGGTAAGCAGCAAGGGAATGATGATCGACCCGCTGGAGCGGGCGATGATGCGAGGGCCGCTATAGATGGCCTACGACGCCGAGCGGACGGGGAGCGCGCTGAAGACGCGCCTGGAGGCGGAGCTGGGGGACGCGCTGGACGCGGTGGAGACACTGTGGGCCAGCGACCCGGTCACACTGCCGGAGCCGGAGACGTGGTTCTTCGGCCACAAGCCGACGGTGCTCGAGATGGAGTCAGCGGAGTTCCCGTTCCTGGCAATAGTAGTGGGCGGGCGGACGCCAGAGGAGCGCCCATTGCGCTGGGGCTACCAGGAGCGGGTGATCACGATCTACGTGGACTACTTCGTGGTGGCCGACGACGAGACGACGGTCAACAAGCGGGCGCAGCGGTACGGTGAGGCGATCTGCCAGGTGCTGCAGGAGGAGCGGATCATCAACGGCTACGAGCAGCAGGACTACGAGCCGCAGGTGCAGATCAGCGAGGCCAGCCGCCACGGCAAGGAGAAGGAAGCGGACTTTTTCAAGGATGCCGACGTGGATTTCATCCAGGGCGGGCGGGTGATCGGGCTGTTTGAGGGGGCGAACTGATGGCCCAACTGCTCAAGCTAGAGATGATGGGCTACCGGGACGTGGCAGGGCGATTTGCCAAGCGCACCGAGGAGTTGGCCCGGGCTCAGCGGCAGGAGATGCGAACGCTGGGGCGAGCGACGGTGGCCACGCTGCGACACTATGCGCCTCGGGACAAAGGTATCTTCGCCGAGGGAATCGCATACCGCACGGACGCTCAAGTGAGCGGGACCACGATCACGATCTACGTGCGGGGCGAGCATGCTTTCTTGTTGCCCATGCTGACGGGAGGTACGCAGCCGCACCCGATTCCCAGGGGCGGATCGGCGGAGCAGCTCGCCAAGGGCTACCCGCTGCACTGGATCGACAAGGGGAGCGGCGAGGACCGCTTTGCCTGGTCGGTGTGGCATCCGGGCACGTTCCCCGATCCGTTCGTGGCGCAGGCGATGGACGCGATGAGCCCGCAGTTGGCGCTGGGACTGGCCAGGATGGCCCGCCGGGTGGCGTGGCTGAGCTAGAGATGTAGGAGGTAGAGACGATGACGACATACATGATCGATTCGATCAGCGTGACTCGAACGAAGGTCTACAAGGGGGCTGCCCGGATCGTGGTGAGCGATCCCGATACGCTGTCGTCCTTCCCCGGGGTGCTGGAGTCTGTGATGAATCCGGCCACCCCGGCAGATGGTGGCACGGCATACGCTCTGGCCGCGGGCTGGACGGATCTGGGCCCGACGAGCGAGGATGGGGTCACCATCCGGCGTGAGGCGGAGCTGAACGACGGGATACCGGTGGATCAGCGACACACCAACCTGGACGAGGGAGAGCCGGAATCATGGTCGATGGAGTGTGAGACCACACTCATGCACACCGACCTGGACAACTTCCAGTATGCCTGGGAGGCCGGCACCAAGCGCACCTTCGCTGCCAGTGGCACCAACGTGGCGCAGCACAGTGTTGACTTTGACGCACCGGCCACGTTCACCGAGCGTATGCTGGCGGTGATCCAGGAGGATCCCTCGAGCGGCAAGTTGCGGGTGTTCGCGTTCCGCCAGTCCCTGCCACAGGTCAGCTCTGAGGTGAATGTGCAAAGCGGTGAGGCGAGCGGGCTGCCGGTGACGTTCAAGCTCAAGTCGGATGAGACTGTGAGCGAGGGCTCTGGCCAGTTCGGCAAGATCTTCGAGGAAGACTAGGCACAACGATAACGGGGAGGGTAGATCGTGACGGAAGAACAAGCAACTGACAACGTCGTGCAGTACGGCGAGCGGGAGTTCGCATTGGAGGAGCCGACGGCCGGCATGGTGCTGCGCATCCTGAATGTGATCGGCTCGGTGGCCATACGGGCGGAGACGGCGGTCAGGCGGGTGATGCAGGAGCCGACGGGGCGGGCCGTGTTGTTTGGCCTGCTGGCCGTGCTCAGCGAGAGCGACCTGATCCGGCTGGGCAGCGCGGTACTGCAGTTCGAGGATGACCGTAAGGGACGCAAGTGGATCAAGGAGCAGGGCGTGCAGGTGGCTCCGCTGGTCCAGGCGCTGTTCATTAACTTACGCCTGAGTCAGGATCTGGTGGAGGCGCTGCGCAGTTTTTTCGGCGGCGTCGAATCGCTCGGCGGGATGCTGGAGACGATAGCGCCGCCAGAGACACTGAAGACGCCGAAGAGCGACACTGGCTGATCGACGTATCCGAGGCGCTGGCCAGACTACTGGAGCGGATGGCTTTCGAGGTGGCGGCGTGGCTGCATATCTCGGAGCGGGAGGCGCTGGGCTACCCGGCCTCGACGCTGGTCAAACGCTATGAATGGTCGGCCGAGGCACGCTGGGGCCAGACGCTTGAGCATATCTCGGCGGTCGAGGTAGGCACGATGAGGGCGCTGGCCAAGGCGTTCGGGAAAAGTAACCTGCCCGACCTGCCAACATACGACGAGATTCTGGGAAGGAGCAAGCCGCGAGAATATCGACTACCGGAGTGGATGGAGCGGTTTGAGCAAGCCAACGCAGATCGGCGGGTGGAGCGGACAGCGACGACGTGATGGAATGGGTTCAACGCAGTCACAACACCCTCCCCGGTGCGACTGCGAAGGCCGGCCCCCTCCTACGTGCTATGTGGAGGGGGCCTTATCTTTTCTATGGATTTAGGTTCTTAAAGCGATAGGAAATGCCAGCAGTTGAGGAAATTCTACTTAGACTAAGCGGCGACCCCAGCGGGGCAGAACGCGCGCTCAAGCGGGTGGGCAGCGCAATCGATCCGCTGAAGAAGCGGACGGACGACCTGAACAAGGCGTTCAAGACTATCACAGTCACGTTCGGGGCGGTGGGCGCGGCCGGCGCCGGGCTGATCAAGTCGACGGCGCAGGTCGCCATGCGCCACGAGGGGCTGGCGATCGCCCTGTATACCGTTGGGAAAAACGCGGGCTATTCCCGCGAAGAGTTGGACATGCTGACCGACCGGGTCAAGGAAATGGGCATCACCACTTCCGACGCCCGCCTCTCCCTGACCCGCATGATCCAGTCCCAGCTCGATCTCACTAAAGCCACCGATGGGGCACGCACAGCGCAGGATCTGGCCTACCTTGCAAATCAGAGCTCATCTGAGGCTTACGGGAATATCATAGAAGCGGTCACCGCGCTGCAGCCACGCTTGCTGAGGCAATACGGTATCGTAGCGACGCTGGATCAGATCCTGGGCGATCTGGCTGGCTCTACTGACGTGGTGGCCAAACGCCAGCGTATGTTTGATTTCGTGCTGGAGCAAGGCGAGGCCGTGGCGGGGACATACGAGGCGACCATGGGGGTAGTGGGCAAGCAACTCACCTCCTTCCCTCGCTACATTGAGGAGGCCAAGGCGGCCGTCGGGCAACATTTCATCCCCATCATCGGCAAAGGCGCGGAGATCCTGAAGACGCTCATTACAGGGTTCGAGAACCTGCCCGAGCCAGTGCAAAAGTTCATTGCCCAGGGGATCATGCTCGTCACAGGTCTGAGTGGAGCCGCGGCCGCGGCCGGCGGGCTGGGGCTGGCGCTTCCCAAGTTGAAGATCGGCCTGGAGGCGGTTGGAGCCCTTCTCAAGACGGCGATCATACCCATAGGCCCTCAGATTGCGGTGATTGCAGTTGTTGTGGCTGCGCTGGTGGCGGCGGTGGCCATCCTGGCGCGGGCTTGGCGGGGGGACTGGGGCGGGATACGCACGGCGGTTGAGGAAGCATGGGCGTCGATCCAACCCGCCCTCGCGGAACTGATAGGCCTGTTTCGGGAGATCGGGGCGATCTTCGGGCAGGTGGGCGGGCAAGTGAGCGGCATCGTGCGCGGTGTGCTGGCGCCGGCCTTCGCCGGCCTGGCCGCCCTGATCCGCGCGGTCCCCTGGGCTGACCTGGTTACGCATCTGAAGGACGCGATCAACGTGGCGGTATCGGTCATCAGCGGCTTCATCCAGATGATTCAGGCCATCTTCCGCGGGGACGGCGAGGCGGCGTTTATGGCCCTGCACGATGCTATGCTGAATGTCTTGACGCTGATCGCCCTCACCTGGGAGAAGTACATCGCTGACGCCCTCTCCTGGGGCTACAACCTGGTGGTCGAGGCGGCCAATGGGATCATCCGGGCGGCTCAGAGTGTCCTCACCTCGGCGATGAACTACCTGGGCAACATCATTGGCAGCTTCCTCGCTGGGAAATCTCCGCCGGCCGAGGGGCCGCTCTCCCACTTGGTAGAATGGGGCAAGGGGGTTTTCGAGACCTATCTGCAGGCATTCAGTCTGGCCGACTTTGGCATCCTGGAAGACGCGATGGCGCCCATCCAGACGGCGCTGGAGGACGCGCTGGCGCTGGGGGCGATCGACGAGAGCGAGTTCACCCAGCTATTTGCCACGGTCCAGGAGGAAGTGGCGCACCTGATCGCCACGTTTGAAGAAACGGGCGAGGTCTCGCAGGAGATCCTGGGGGACATCGCCGATACGCTGGGTGCCGGCAGCGAGGAGCTGGTCAAATATCTGGGATTGCAGCTTGGATACCAGGACGCGCTCAATGACCTGCTGGCGGTCCAGGAAGAGGTGGCAGCGGCGGAGGAGGCGGGTTTCATCCCAGCGGATCTCAAGGCAAAGCTGGAGGCAGCCGAAGCCGAGGCGGACGCGACCTACGACGCGATGGAGTGGCAGCGGGAGTATATGGAGCTGCAGGAGGAGAGCGTCGATCTGCAATTGCGCATGGTGCAGGCCCTGGAGGACGTGGCGGCGGCGCTGGACGACGCGGCGGCGGGGACGGAGGACCTGGCCGGGGGCGAGGTGGCGGGCCCGGAGATGGACCTGTCCGGCCTGGTGGACCCGGGCGCGGCGGGGGGGTTGGGAGACGTCACGGCACAGCTCGGGGTCATGTCGACTGAATTCGATGCAATGAAAAAGAAGGTTCAGGACTTCCTGGCCCTGCCCCTCGAGGATAAGCTGAGCGAGATCTTTAGATGGCTGACTGAGACGACGGGCGTAGATTTTTCGGGCTTCTGGGAGCGAGCGCAGGGGGTCCTGGAGGATATAGACGAGCGCGGGCTGCTCACAGTGATCGCTGAGTGGGCAGGGGCCGGGCTGGATTACGTTGAGGAGAACTGGAAGGACTGGGCGGGCACCATCGCGGAGCGCATGGGGGCGGCGCTGGTTAGTGCGGGGGCGTATCTCCTGGAGCAGGCTGAGCCTCACGCTCTTGCGCTTATCGCCTGGCTGGGCGAGGTGGTAGTGGGCCTGTTATCTTGGGCGGAGGAGAAACGCGAGGAGTGGGGGGCCACGCTGCACACGCACGTGAGCACGGCAATGAACAGGCTGCTCACTCTTCTTACTACCGATATTCCGAAGTGGGTTACCAAGCTGGTGACGTGGCTGAAGGACACCATCCAGGGCTTGCTCGATTGGTTTCTCACTGAGGCTCCCCAGTACGGGATGGAGATGTGGACGATTTTCCTGGTGGCGCTGGATACCTGGCTGGACCAGATGTACGAGAACATCGGAGAGTGGGTCGGCAACCTGGTGACATGGTTCGGGGACCTGCTGGCCGGTTTTGGCGAGGAGTTGCTGGCCCAGGGCGAGGACTTGCTGTCATTCCTGTATGATTTCGGAGCACTGATGGTCGATCGAATCAAGGAAGGGCTCGACGACCATTGGTGGATGATGATGGATTGGTTAAAGAAGCTGCTGCAGGACCTGAAAGACTGGTTCCCGTTCAGCGAGCCCAAGAATCCAGAGTCCCCATTGCGAGACTTCGCGGCCAGCGGGCGGGCCCTGGCGGAGAACTTCGCAGCGGGGATTGACTTCTCCGTGGCAGAGAATGCGCTGCGGGTGGAGCTGGGCCGGATGCAGGGAGTGATGCAGGCCGGCCTGGGCCCGGTGAGCATCCAGCAATCGTTTGAGGGCGGGCTGAATTTCCCCAACGTCAAGAGCGGGCGGGATGCGCTGGGGGTGCGAAGCGGGCTTGATCGACACGCGCTGGAGGCGGCGATGATGGCGCGGACGGGAGGGATCTAGCAATGAGGGGAGGGCTGTGGAATTATGATCACAAGGCTATGGCGAGGGGTGATTGTCCTGGCAGTGTTGCTACTGTTGGGAAACCCGAGGACAGGGGAGGCTGAGATGGCTGGTGGCACCGGTAGCACGCTGATTATCAATCCCGTGGGGCTGTCTTCTCTCACGATGGATCTGACTGGGGGTGGGCCAGCGGCGGGCACAACGCCGTACCTCGTCCCTCTCCAGACGCTGGATCTTAACGAGGGCGACCGGTGGCGGTATGTCTATAGTGATGCACCACCCGGAGAGGGTGGGGAGATGGTAGGTCAGTATGGTCCGTTGGTGCCGCTGTCGTTTTGGGTGATTCTCAGGTCTGCCACGCGAGGCGGCCTGATCACGGCGTACAACGACCTGGCTCGGGCCTTGATGAACGCGAAGGGGGGAACAGTTCAATACAAGCCGGAGGATGCCCCAGGTGCTGCGCGGGATACCTACTATCATTATGTCACCTCTCCCCCACCGGAGTTGGTGAAGCGGGAGGGAAATCGCTGGGATGCCCCAGCGGTATCGAATGGGATGTTTACGCTGGTTGTGGGAGTGGAATTTCAAACCCAGCCCGTGGCGACATCAGATCCTGCTAATCCAGTGGCTCTGGCTGAACTGAGCGTGACGCTGCAGAACTGGTACGACGCAGGCGAATCGCAGGAGAACAGGGTAGAGGTTTCGGCCAGCAACCTAAAAGGCTCGATGCCAGCGTTGTTGCGGCTGTTGGTGCGACCAGGGTCAGATCAAAGCATGGGGCGGCTGATCGTGTTCAGGCGCAGCGAAGGGGCATTCGCCACGTTCATCAATATCCTGGAGGCTGAGGGCGCCTCGACGATCTATCCCAGCGTGGCCTGGACGGACATCACAGACACGGACCGAGGTGGGGATCATTACATGCGGTGCTTGCCACCGGAGGACGCCAACGGGACAGCGCAGGGGCTGCGCTTCACGATTCCCCACCCGGACGACTACGAGGGGCGCTTTGCGGTGCTGGGGATTTGTTATGACGATGGGGGACTCTCTGGAGGTAATCCGATCTGGACACATCAAGTCATGCTGAAAGTGGGCAACGTGGTGCAAGAGGGAAAGGACACGTACTATGCTCTTTCATACCAAAGCTGGCAAGTGATCTACGCGGGAGAATTTGAGCTCCCGGTGGTGGATCTCAGCGACGTGGAAACGGCATACCACGAAGGACCATATCTGGAGTGGTATGCAACCCGGGACAGCGGTGCGAGCGAGTTCAGGCTTGACGCTGTGGCCCTAGTATACGTGGCCGACAGCGACTTGGCCCCGACTGCGCTAGACGTTCCCTGTGAGGACGAAGATGGTGTGACCAATAGTGAGCTCATGCTAATCGAGAACTATCCGGGCGATGGGGGAATACTGGAGGAGCGGGCGCACGTGCTTGCACAGGCCGACAATGATTTCAAACGGGGATTGATGACCGCACAGAGAGGGAGCTTCCTCGCGTTGGATCCCAAACTTGACCATTTGTTGGTGTTCCTGCAAGAGCGGTGGAATGGGTCGATCCTGGAAGATGATTTCGAGAGCTATAAAAGCTCTCGCTGGATGCCCATTGGAGACTTCGAGAGTGACGAGACCTGGACGGGGGGCGCTGCGGACACCGCAAATGAGTGTGAGGGCTCGCAAGGCTGGGAGACCGACCTCGGGGACGAGACGGCATACCGTGATTTCGGCTCCTTGGCAGCTCCGGGGTTGGATCTTGAGGTGGAAGGACGATTCCAAGACGATGACTACGTAGTCGGCGTTGTATATTTCCACGGATCGCCAGAGGGTGGCAACGAGTATACCGTTGAGTTCTGCAGCACCGCCGACGTTGATTCTTGGAGAGATGGCACTGACAGCTTAGGGCAGGGATGGTACTTTTTCAAGCACAAGAAATCGACGATGGAGGAGTTTGGTAGCCCGGACTGGGCCTCGATTTTCCGGGTGTATGTACGATCTAACACAGGGGCACGCCCCAACCCTGGTGTGAATGCTACGTTTGACTGGCTCCGTTTGGAAAAGGCGGACCCGGATAATGCAACCGTCCCTAACGCTACCGGCAGTCAGTGGGACTTTCAGCCCAACACAGGCGAGTGGGCGATCACCGAGGACATCTCTGGGGCAGGGGCGACACTGGCCTGCCTGGATACAGA
>CAYNKU010000023.1:0-15738 GCA_964397865.1 uncultured Pirellulales bacterium
TCACGGGCCTGACAACAATCCGCAATCGGAGGATATACTCGCACGGACGCCGTATTTGACGCAGTTTATGGCAGAGCCTTATTACGGGCCTTTGACTCAGGTGGCGCTTGCGTCGGGCGGTAAGGTATTCAAGGCGTTCGGCAATGTCGCGTTTCATCAGCGGGAGGAAGAGTTTATCGATACGCTGGCGGCATTTAACGGCTACAACGGGACGTTGCTGTGGAAACATAAACTTCCTGCCGGCATTATGGTTCACCGCAATACGATGATCGCGACGCCGGAGGTACTTTATATCGGCGACGATAAATCCTGTAAGGTTATCGACGCGGCGACGGGTGAGTTGAAGGACAAGATCATCCCGCCGGTAAGTGTCGCGGGCGGGACGTTCTGGAAATGGATGGCGCTGGAAGACGGGGTGCTCTATGCCGTTATCGGTGAGCAGGAAGAAAAAGATACCGTAATGCGGTGGCGGCGGAAGCAACATGGCTGGCCCTGGGACGCGATCTCGACGGGTTATAACAGTTCGGAAAATCCGTGGGGGTACGGTCGAAATGTGCTGGCTATCGACCCGGCTACTAAAAAGGTTCTGTGGAGCTATCGGGAGGATAAGGCGATCGACAGCCGGGCTGTTTGCATGAAAAACGGCAGGATTTATATCTTCAGGTTCAAAGAGTTTCTGACATGCCTTGACGCCGGGACGGGTAAACCCATCTGGCGGAAAACTCCCGCCAACGACCCGAAGCTTTTTAAGGCGCTCGGTGACGATATGAACAGGCAGCTCTTTTTCACCAACTGGCGAACAACGACTTATTTGAAGTGCAGTGATAAGGCGCTGTATTTCGCCGGGCCGCAAATGAATAAGCTGCTTGCGATATCGACCGAGGACGGCAGAATCCTGTGGCAGAATGCTTATGACAATTTCCAACTCGTACTGCGGGATGACGGCCTTTACGGCATATGTGGGCCTTATAATGTCAAATACAGCAGAAAGTTCGACCCCTTGACAGGCGAGGTGTTGGCTAAACTGGCGATAGGCCGAAGCGCCTGCACACGCCCGACGGGTTCGGTGGATGCTATCTTTTTCCGCGCAATGGAAGGGACGTCAAGATTCGATATCGACAGGAAAAGCTGGCAGTGGATCTCACCGATGCGGCCGAACTGCAATGACGGGGTAACCATCGCCAACGGGCATTTGTACTGGTGGCCCTCGATCTGCGACTGCCCGCTTAATATATACGGCGTGACTTGCTGCGGCCCGGCGGGCGATTTCGATTTCAGCCAAAAGGCGACGGAAGCCGAGCGTCTTGAAAAAGCCGGCGGCGATATAACAAAGACGGCGGACTTTTCGACGTCACCGGCGGACTGGCCCACTTTCCGCGCCGACAATCAGGGCGGCGCGATTTCCAAAGCGGTTATCTCGAGGTTGGGCGTACCTAAATGGAAATACGAACCGGCCTCGGCCATCAAGCCGACGGCTGCCGTTGCGGCGGGCGGCCTTATCTTTCTGGGCGGCTCGGACGGTATCGTCAAGGCGCTCGACGCGAAGACAGGCGAGGTTCGCTGGAAGGCGTACACCGGCGGCGCGATTCATTTTCCGCCGACGATATGGAAGGGCCGGGCATACGTGGGTTCGGGTGACGGATGGGCATACTGCTTCGAGGCGGCTACGGGGAAGATGCTGTGGCGATTTCGCGGCGCGCCTGCTGAAAGGAAGATACCCGTTTACGGAAAGCTTCTGTCGACCTGGCCTGTCGGGAGCGGTGTGCTGGTCGAGGACGGGGTAGCTTATTTTGCGGCGGGCATCGTTAATTATGACGGCACTCACGTTTACGCCCTTGACGCCGAGACCGGAAAGATAAAATGGCAGAACAATAGCTCCGGCCACCTGGACGCCGAATCCCGAACGGGTGTGAGCGTTCAGGGGCCTATGGTGTTCTGCGACGGCAGGCTTTGTATGGCGGGCGGTACGAGCGTAACATCGGCTGTTTACGATCCGGCTGACGGTAAATGTCTCAACGATCCCGAACCGCTGAAGCTGGACGATCGCACAGTTCAATGGGCGCGGGCTCAGTGTCGAGGGTGGGAGCTTTACGTTTTCGAGAACATGATAAACGTCAGCGGCCAGCCCCTCTACGGCGATCCGGACTTTTCTGTTTACGCGACACCGATCGAAAGGAAAATGCTGGTCGCATCGGTGGGCGATCGCGATATCGTATGGGTAAACAATGAAAGAGTTATATGCTACGATCGCATAGAGGAAAACCGGACGCAGCGATTCGCGGAAAACTGGGGCAGAACCTCGATACCCGGCGCCAAGGCGTTGTGGGAATACACCTGCCAGGACAGCCTTGCCGTGGCGGCATGCAAAAACGCGGTTGTCGTACTCAGGCAGTCCGAGATAGCCGCGGTCGATCTTGAAAGAGGCAGAAAGTTGTGGGAATATTCCTTCGAGGGTTCGGCGATTCCCTGGGGTCTGGCGGTGGATCGTGACGGCAGGGCAATAGTCAGTCTCAAAGACGGCTCGATACTTTGCTTTTCCGACCCGCTCACTGACCGGATATAAGCTCATAGGTTTTTTAAAGGAATGTTTGGCGAACTACTTTGAAACTTCGGCGGGGACCTGATCGCTTCCGGCGGGTTTTTTGGTTTTGGTCAGTCCGGCAAATTCCTCTTCGCTTACTTCGCGGGCGGGATCTGAAAAACCGTATTCATCTATCAGTCTGCCGAAGAGCATCATACGTCTGCCGCAGGATTCGAGCGAATCATTGATATGCATTTTAGCCTCGATCTCCACGGGCATATCGAGCTTTTCCTGGTCGATGGGCAGTTTTATCCTTACCAGCTCGCGGTCATCTTTGGCTTTATTCGACTGCCATAGAAATTTATGCTGCCGGGAATTTTTGGTTATCGTCATCGAAAGCTCTGAAAAATCCACCTTCTCGGCTATTTCTGAAATTATCTCCCACTGCTGTTTAAAAGAGACATTTCCGCTGAGTTTTAGATAAGTATTTTCAAATATCTTCGTATCGCGGCGGGCTTTTTTCGATATCCGGTTGTTGTATCTGACCTTTTTGACCACTTCCCGCAGTCGAACCGCCCCGAAGGCGCGAAAGACCAGTATCAAAAGAAACACCACACAAAGAAAGACGGCGATAGTTCCGCCGCCTGTGGTGATCATCATAAACAGGCCCAGTCCCGCCGCTATCGCCGTTATCGCGTACATAATAATTACGGCGTCTCGCTGCCGCAGTCCCATATCGATCAGCCTGTGATGCAGGTGGCCGCGATCCGGCGACATTATGCCCCATCTGCCGAGGTATCGGCGAAGGATACTAAAGGCCGTATCGAATATGGCAAGTCCCAGCGCGAGAACCGGAAGAGCAAGGGCGACGATCGTTTTACTCTTAAACGCGCACATCACACTGCCCGAAGCAAGAATAAAACCGAGGAACATACTGCCGCAATCACCCATGAATATCCGCGCGGGATTGAAATTAAAAAACAGAAAGCCCGAAATGCCTCCCAGTACCGCGAGCATCAGCACCACCATCAGCGTCTGACCGGCGCTGAATGCGCAAACAGCGACCGTTGCGCACGCTATCGCGCAAATACCGGCCGCAAGACCGTCAAGACCGTCTATCAGGTTCACGGCATTGGTGATAGCTATGATCCACAGGATCGTAACCAGGTACGAGAACCAGCCCAGGTCGACCGTAAATAAACCCGCGACATTTATCGTCTCTATTCGAATCCCCGCCAGCGCCAGCGCCGCGGCCGCGGCTACCTGGGCGAGGAGTTTGTGCCTGGCTTTTAGCTGTCGCAAATCATCGATCAGGCCGATGAGAAAAATGAATCCGCCGCAGCTCAATAAGGTAAGTACTTCGGCCCGCTGCCGGCGAAAACCCTCTCCGATATCGTTGTTCAGCAGCATTACCACGATAAGTAAAACGCTCGTGGATATGAAAATAACTATGCCGCCGATACGCGGTATGGGCTTAGAATGAATCTTGCGGGCATCGACCGGATCCATTATATTAAATTTATGGGCCAGCCAGATGGTAACAGGTGTCATAACAAGCGCCAGCGCCAAAGAACAGATATATGTGTAAAAATATGTCCTCATTATTCAGTTAATCGTCTTTTGATCCCTTTATCGGATAACCGCCTGAGAGCATCCAGGTTATCTTCGGCTGTTATTCATTGACACCACCAGGCAAAACGGAAAGTTCGCCCAGCAGAGCTTCGGCAGCTTTATGTCGGGACCTCAGATGAAGGCATATTTTAGCCTCATCGACGGCCTGCTGAACCTGCCCGGCTTCGGCAAGCAGTCGCGCGAGCGTGAGACGCCAGGTAACTTGGGCATAATTAAGCTCCAAAGCCCGACGGTAGCATTTGATCGCGCCCCGGGTATCTCCCTCGCGGCGATAAAAATCTCCGAGGGACACTAAATATACCGCCGGCGCATCCGGCTGCGAACATTTTTCTTCGAGTATTTCTTTCACCTTCCGGCGTGTCTGCTCGGCGAGATCGGAGTACTGCATATCCTCCAGAACTTGCGTCACGTAATTTAGCCTGCTGATACTTTCCCCTGCCGCGGAAATCGCCAGGTGAGGCAGACTCAGATACTCAATATATATGTCGGCGATCTCCCTGAACAGGCTGCCCTGGAGTTTCACGGCTTTTTCAAACTTTTCAACGGAGTCGTCGACCCTGCCTTCGAGAACATCCAACTGGCCGGCGATAAAACAAGCTATCGGGTCATTCGGCGCAAGACGATATCCCTTGCGTATTTTCTCGGAACCTCTATCGTCATTGAAAACAAACCTCTCGAGCTGGCCGGCAACACTGTGCGCCGGTCCATACGTCGGGCAGGAGAGCCTCGCTCTGTTCAACAGGGCGATAATATTTTTAACTTCTCCCGAAGTCTTTTCGGAACCGGTGATCTCGTCGGCTTCTAACTCCTGCATTTTGCTTATCGAATACCAGCGGCATACGCCCAGAGAATAGAGGTACTCTATATTGTCCGGCTCATACTCCGTTGCCGCGGCCGCATAAGAAATCAAATCGGCATACTCGGACTCGGTTCCCTTCCAGTTTTTGGCTATCAGGTCCTTCTCTACCTCCCGAACCTTTTTCCATTGGGCCTGGGCCAGACGGGCATTATTAGCGCCTGTAAGTGACCACACAAAAACCGCCGATACACCAATCAAGGCTAAAAGCCGCACTTTCCCCGATCTTAAAAAGCGCCCGCCCGGTTGGCTATCGTTATCCGGATCAACACTCCGCCCGGCCAAACCCACCAAAAGAGCGCAGAAAATGCAGGATAAAAACGCATTGGCCGGGACGTGCTGACCATAGTCGCTGAGGCTGTGAATAAGTATCGCAAGAAGCCCCATTCCCAGGCCGTAAGCCGCCCAATGTACGGCGATTTTTTTGCTGCGGATGATTTTTACAAAGCTCAAAAAGATAATTATTCCAAAACCTGCGAACGCAAGCAAACCGATGATACCGCACTCCTCGAACAGCTCGGCATATTCATTTTCCACATGGGTGAACAAAAGCGTGGATGATATGTTCTGAAACATCGGATAAATAACAGCATGGGTTCCGGAACCGGTTCCGAAAACAGGAAAACGAGTAAAGCACGCCTGCAGGTCCTTGACTATTTGCCACCTGTACTCGTAGCCGGCGAATGTCTTGAGTGTTGCCAGGCGCTCATAGACGGCGTCGAAGCCTATAAATAAAATACAGACAAACGCCAACATCGCCGCAACCACCATAACCCATCCGCCGCCACGAAGGTGCGTCTGCCTGGCAAGTAATAACAGCATAAAAGACGCCGCGACAAGCATACTTATCATTCCGCCCCTGGTTAACGAAGCAAATACCGCCGTCGCGCAGAGACTTATTATCAGGACAAAATACCACATTGGTTTTGCCGACGGTGACATTATATATTCCATAATTGCGCTTAGTTTCAATCGTCTGCCGGCAAATTCCTCATGTGCCCTGATACAAAACCATCCGACAGCGGCCCCGATCGACAAATTCATAAATTGCCCGAAGTGGTTACGGTTAACAAAAGGGCCCGACCGACAGTCGCCTGTAGCATACACACACCAGTAAATCATGCCGTTGCCGAAAACATCCTGGATAAGCGCGATCAGAGCGACTATCGCTGCTATTATCGATATGTTCTTCAAGAGCCGTTTGATCTGCTGCGGCTGGCGGAAGACATTGACCACGACAACGAACGTCGCCGCCAGCGCCAGTAAAAGCCTTAGATCGTGACGCGTGGCATTTTTATAGAAGCTCAGCGACATCGAGCTCAACAAACTCTCGGCGTTCGGCAAATCGCCCAGCAGTTCGGTCTTCAGAGCCGCTGTATCGGGCGAAATCTCGCTTATCAGTTTTGCCGGAAATGAGATCAGTTGAAAAACGGTCAAAGCGAGGAAAATGACAATTGGTATGTATGCCCATGTCCACACGAAAGTTTGATCTCTGCGGAAGATCAGCTTCAGTAGAAAACAAATCGCAATCGCGCCCGAGACGGCAATAACGACCTGCTCGCTCCAGGCGCTCCTGGCGCCGAATGCCAAAGGCATAAAGACCAGAAGAACCACGAGCAGTCGCTCGATTATCAGGTCAAAACCACTCGATTGTCTCCTTATATCTTCATGCACTGTCGTATCCCGCTTTAACTCTGTAAATACTAATATCCATAAGCCCTGCCGCTAATCACCTCCGGCACGGTAATATCCTGACCTTTAAGAACACACATAGGATTTTCGACACAAACCATTTGAGCGATATCTCTTCCCAGTTCCGCGTTTATCCGCTCGTAAGCGGTTTTCATACAGGGACGTCGTCCGTTTGAGTCATGCGAATCGGTCGCCACTATCGAGGCATAACCGGATTTCAGAAAATGCCACGCCGCATGCTTTGCCTTAGAACCGAAACCGCCGAGCAGACTGCCCGCGGTTATCTGAAAACAAGCTGAATACGAAAACCAGTCAAACAATATCTCCGGATGCCTGGCAAGAACCCGGTGACGCTCGGGATGTGAAATTATCGCCTGAAAGCCATTGCTGGCAAGCTCTTCGAGCAAAGGTTCGATATTCAAGAAAATCTCATGGGGCAATTCCAGAAGAACATACCTGCCGCCGTCGGCAAGCGTAAGGATAGTGTCATCCGCGAGCAGTCTGCAAATCCTTTCATCCACTCTCACATCCGCGCCCGGCAAAACCGTCAGGGGGATGTTATTGCTCTTGAGCAACTTGTCAAGTTCGCGTACCCGGCGCCTGATTTTTTCAGCGTTGTTGCTGTCGCCGTATTTACCCAATTGATGCGGTGTGGCTATGACTGTCGTAATACCATCGTCAACAAGGTCGGCACATAAAACGAGCGCCTGGGCATCGGTCTCCGGGCCGTCATCGAGAGCGGGCAGACAATGACAATGGATATCGGTATAACCGTCGCTGTCTGATTTCTGCCGAGTCATCTGCTATTTCCAACCAAAATCGTTACATTCGGCCGACATTTATTTAGCCGGCCGGTCGTGATAAAATTTTCTGAGCAAAAAACGTTTTTACCCGGGTTTGACTTTGTTAATTACCGTATCAAACTTTTACTTTCTCCTTTTCGCCATAATATCCGTAGCTGCCGTAGCTGCCATAGCTGCCATAGCCACCGTACTTGCCGTACCGGCCGTAACGACCATACCGGCCGTAACCGCTCCACCGGCGGGAAACATCATTGACCACCGCGCCAAGTACGCGTCCACCTACACTCAGCAGGCTGTCGCAGGCATCCCGGCTGTGTTTCCTTCCGGACTTTTCGGCTCTTAGAACAAGAATTACGATGTCGCTCAAGGCCGCGATGATCCGGCTGTCCGTAACAGGGCCGACAGGCGGCGAATCTATTATTATCCGGTCGTAACGCTCGCTAAGATTTTTCAGCAATTCCGAGAACGCGTTGCTGTTAAGCGTCTCGGAAGGATTGGCCATTTCCGCCCCGCCACAAAGAATATCAAGGCCGTCGACCGGGCCCTTTTGAATAGCCTGGTCAATAGTACACATCTCCGCCAGAATAGTTGCAATACCGTTTTCGGTATCTATCTCGAAAATCCTGTGCTGAGTGGGTTTTCTGAAATCGGCATCGATAATCAACGTTTTTTGTCCCGCTTGTGCCATGGCGATCGCCAGGTTACTGACAAGTGTGCTCTTGCCGTCTCCTGACTCGGGCGAGGTAACATGTATCAACTTCGAATCGGCTTTCGGAGCCCCGAAAAATACCGCCGTACGTATGGTTCTGTAAGATTCGGCAATAACAGATTTTGGATGCAGACAAACTTTCCGGCCCCGCGCGACAATCTCCTTAGCGCTTGTTTTCTCGACACTTTCACTTAATTTCGACTCGCTTGTGTCTGCTTTGCTTACGCCCATAACAAACAGCACCGCTTTGGTTATTTTCTGTAATGTGTCAAATGCTGTGGTTTTGAAACCTATCCAGGCCTTGTGGCTATGCCTTGCGATTGTCTGCTCTGCCGTCATTGTCGGTACAATGCCAAGAACGGGAATTCCAAGCATCGCGGTAACCTCTTCGGCCGAACGCAGGCGATAGTCCAGCCAGTCGCGGATCATCGCCAGTCCGCTGCCTAACATTAGGCCTAAAAACAGAGCCATTGCCATAATCTTGGCCCTTTTGGGTTTCGAGGGTTTCTCCGCCGCACGGGCAACTTCCAGTATGCTGATATTCAAGGCGCCCGAATCCTCGGTAACATTGAGCTCCTTGATGCGGTTATCGAGAATATCACACAGCCTTTCGATCCTTTTCAACTCCGACTGAATTACCATAAATTCGGTTGCCTGTACGCCCGCCTCCTGCGTCTTTTCTTTCTGGGTGTTGAAAGAAAGCTGCAATTCGTTCTCTCTCTGCTGGGCCGTTACCAGTTTAAGCCGCGCAACCTCCATATAAACCTTTGCAAATTCCTTGGCGTCCCTATCGAGCAGGCGATTGATATACTCGATCTTGGCCGAAAGAGCTTTAACGGACGGGTGATCCGGCGTAACATAGTATTTTATATTTTCCAGTTCGACTTCCGCATCCCGCAGTTCCGATTTCAGATGAGTTTCAACATCACCAGTCAACACGCGAACACTCGAACTCGGCTGAGATATGGCGAACTGTTTTATCTTTTCGGGCTCATCGGCCATACTCTGAAGCGCCCCGTAATCCGCTCTGGCGTTTATACTCGCCAGTTGAGCTTCCGTCAGGGCGGCACCGAGTTTTAACAGCGTTTGATAAACAATATTGCCCCCTCTGTCATCGAAGGAAACAATCCCGTTTTCCCTGGTGAACTTCAATAACTCTTCGAATTTTTTCGCCAATTCTCGGTCACGATTGGTTTTTTCTTTCCGGAGCAGCTTTACAACTTCCGAAACGGTGCTGCGTTTCTGGCCGGACTGATATTCGATATAGGAATTTACCGCTTTATTGACGATCTGAGCCGCTTCTTCCGGATAAGGCGAATCGAACGATACCGTGATAATATCGTCTTTTTTTCCGATCCCGACTTCTAAGTTATTCTTGATATAACTGATAAGATTGTCGATCCTGTTAAATGTTCTCAGTCTCTGCACTCGCCTGTCATCGGCTACTTTTGTGATAACGGGAGAGGATGTTATTATCTGGCCCTGGGTGTAAAGATAATTCTTGGACTGGGTCATAACACCCTCGAAATCGCTGATTATCCTCGGGCCCCGCTGCTCGACGTAGACACGCGATGAACTCGTGTAAATCGGCGTGGCTTTTAAAATATAAATAAAACCCAGAGCAAGAAGAATCAGAGTCGTTATTAAAACAGTCCAGCGATGCCTTAGAATAATCTGTAAAAGACCCTCTTCGGGCAGATAATCGCCGCTATTATACTGCTGAGCAAAATTCGAGCCGCCGTTTTCCGTAGTATTTTCCATACCTTCGTGTCCTGTATTCGATTCGGTCTTTAATTGGTATTATAACTGCGAACATCCGCGCCAAAAGTAATATGGAATATATTGGCAAGAAACTTATTCGTACGTGTGCGGAAGGTGTGGTCGACATATACGATGTCACCGGGCTTTATCACAACCTCCGAAGCATCAGCAAAAGCACGGTCGTCGATCGAGAAGGTCGCCGAAATTATCTCGCCCGCATCGTCCATGCGGTATATTGTCAGAAACCGTGGATCCGCGATCATATCGAGGCCGCCGGCGAACGCCAGAGCCTCCATCAGGTTATATTGAACATCCGGCGGATAAGGAAAGGAGTTGGACTCCTGCACAAGCCCCATAACCGCGAAAACTCTCTCGTTTTCGTTTTTATACTTCTCGACTTCGCAGACCACCATGGGCGGCTCCACCACATACTTCGGATAATACCGCCCGATTACGTCCGCTTCTATCTCCGCAAGGGCCATTCCCCCTACGTTTATCTCCCCGATAATCGGCAGGGTAATATTACCCAGCTCATTGACCCGAACAAGGTATGCCTCGACATCCTTATTGCCGTATGACGGGCGAAGCCATTCGAGCAGATCCGAAGAAACGACCCGCAATACCGCCGGCAACTGGAATTTCAATATATCACCGGAAATGACCCGATAAGGGCCGGGCTTGGAACTTTTCTGACCGTTTTCGCCTTCGGCCGCTCCCGACATAACCGGGCCCGCCTTTTCAAATTTTCTGACCTGTTCCGGCGTCGATAAAGACGGACCGCATCCGGTCAATAAAAACTCGAAAAGGAAAATAGCAAGAAAGTAGAAAACGATGTTATGATAACCGCTGAGATACCTCCATGTTCTTTTCACGGCATTTCTCCTTAAACCGCCGTTATCGATCATCTACCAGCCAACTGTTGAGCGGTATATCCTTGCGGCAAACGCCCCGGCTGTGATTAGATACTCGATAGGCCGGCCTTTCACCGGCCTATCGATTAAAATTCCTTAAGCATCAAAAGTAAGCATTAAGTATCAGGGGCTCGCATGGCTGCTGCCGCCGCCGCTGAAGCCTCCTGCCGCCGCAACAGTTCCGACGGTCACGCCACCTACAATAGCTGACGCCGGCCAGAAACCATACTTGTTAACAAGCTGCTGCCAGATACCCGGTTTGCCGGCCGCTTCGAGGTTGGTATTGCCCGCAACAATAACGTCGCTTTCCTTTTGAAATTCTATTACTTTAGCCGCAGGGATCGAAACCATCGAAACCGGATTCAATGCTCCCTCGCAGGCTGTCGATGCGCAAATATTTGCTACCTGCGCCGCCCTGATACCCTCCGACTCGGCCCATTGAGGCAAAGATGCCTTCTGGCTGACCTCAAGGCCGCTGCGGCTCAGGCCCAGGTAATTCACAAACTGTCCGAACTTATTGCCAAGGCTGCCCAGCTCCACCGCGTTGCCCTCTGAATTGGTCTTATAAGTTGCGACCTCATGACGAAGCGTCTCAGCGGTACCATTGAAACGGGCACTGCTTTGATAAACAGACAAACTCAGGTAGATATCCTCGATCTGTGAATCGAAAAGATAAACCGCGTTGATTCTCGAAATTACACTACCGTCCGAGGTCTTGACAAAGAACGGTTCGGACAAAGCGCGAACAGCCACCAGCTCGCCGTATTTGGCATTTTCGACCTCGATCGCCGTTAAGGTGAAATTCATCTGCGTGGGAAGAGACTTATCCACCGATGACAAATCAACGGTATGTTTCCATGTTTTGCCGATATTGGCCCTGGTGACTTTGGTCATCAGTCTGGCACAATCATTGGCTACAGTCGCGAAATACTCCAGTCCCTCGGTGCCGGCCGAGAGCCTCTGGGCCCTGCGATCAACTTTAAAAGAAAGCTGATCCAGGCCGTCCGATTCGATGTAATATCCCATTACACCTTCCGGCAGAGCTTCTCTCTTCACGGAAAACAAGGTCTCAACCTGATTGCGGAACTGCCCGTGGCCCTTGTATTCGACCGTTGAGATCATTTTGTAATGCTGCAGGTTCTCACCAAAGGCGCTCTCCGTGTTCGGTGAAAGCGCCAGGAAAAACGCGCCCAGCAAAGCCATGATCAAAACAGTCCGTAACTTTGAACCGCTTGATAAAACTTTTCCTGTGTTCCCCATACCTAATTCTCCTTTCAAAAATATAAATTCTCAACCAATGTCCCTTACAATCTTCCCATTCAAAATATAACAATCTTCAAAATATATGACGCCTGTGAAAAACCACCACTTAGGCAAATATACTATTTAGTTTTATCGGCAAAATTGCCGGTCTTATATTCGTTTTTTTTGGATTTTTAGTGATTATTTCGCTTTTTTTGCCCCCTGTGCCCCCCCTTACCACCCCTTAAGCCGGCTGACTATCACTTACAGAGCCTGGAAAAATTACGGCACTTTTGCCTTCAATATCATTTTTTTTATTAAAAATATCGACCAACTCAGCCCTAAAAACCGCATTTTTAATACTGATAAGGGCCTTTTAGGGCTTTTTGTACGAATCCGTTCCGAATTCCTGTCGCGCTGCAAAGCTCACTGCCGGCAAATCCTGGTATATTAACATAAACCCTTAAAATACAAGTTGTTACATCGTTTAAGCTATATAAAGCCCCTATTTTAACTCAGGGAGCTTAAATCTCGCTACGATCGCAAGTTCGCCCATACTCGACGAATAGGGCCGCAGGCTCAGACTGAAGCTGCAGGGCTGCGGATAAAATGTGTATTTTTCGAGCGTTTGCGGGCCGCAACTACTGTTGCCAAGGCCGTTTTGCCTGTAATCCAGGCAAAGCGTGATGTCCTCACGAGGCTTAAGCTCGTGAATATGCCCTGCCGCAAAATCCAAAGCTTTGTAATGATGGGCGGTAACCGACAAAATATCGCCGGCTACCACGAGCAAACCGGTGCCGAGCCTTCTTTTGGTCAAAGCCGCCCATCGAACAACTTCCTTATTGCCGTTCTCCTGGGGCCTAACATACGGTACATCCTGCTGGGAAACCATCTGGTCGTAGACCCCGATATCGGCGCTTGTTTTGCGGTCCGGGTAGTTCTCATGGGGGCCTCTGCCGTACCACGCGAAGCTTTCGTGGCCAGCGGCAACGGTCATCACAAGACCGAGCTTCGGCAGAATCGGCAAATCACCAAAAGGTTGAACTTCGTTGTCCAGTTTTATGCAGCCGTTTCCGTAAACAGTATATGTGCAATAATGGTCGAAACCTCCATCTTTAGCTGTGTACTTGACATGTGTTTTGATCCGTGCGGCTCTTGGCCCGGCCCGCTCAACTTCGAACGATTCGACTCTGCGCCGCATATTGTGTAAACCGGCCTTGTACCAGAAATCATGCTTCTTCCAGTCGCCCAGCAGATTCCTGTCGTTGTCGGTATACTGACGAAACGCGTTCAATACCGGCCCGCCGAGGCTATCGGCGCCTTCGGCGACAATAATATCGCCGTCATAAACCAACGAAACGATCGCGCCTTTTGCCCTGCTGAAACCTGCGCTGAACTTTTCCCCTTCGATAGTAACCTTATCGTCGGCGTCGATAACTTTCAGTTCATCCATCTGTGCCAGGAGCATCGTCGGTTTGGCCGGCGCATCTTCGAAGACCCTTATCTGCTGCCAGGCGACCTCGTGCCCCGCCGACGCCCAGATCGTATCGCCTGCCAGTTGAAAAGCGACCCGCAGCCAGTATTCAGCGCCGGCTTTTAGTTCGGGCCTTCTCACAGGCAAATCCAGTATTCTGATCCCGCCCGGCTCGATATTCAAATCCGCCATCTTACCCTGCTGGATTATTCTGCCATCCTCCGAGAGCGTCCAAGCCATATCGAATCGGCTCAGGTCAGTGTGGAAATACTTGTTGCGAATCCTGACTTTGCCGCCGCCGAGTCCTTCGATCTCGATATACTGATAGACCTTTTTGACTTCGATCAATTTCGGCATGATGGTGCGATCCGGCAGCACCAGTCCGTTAATACAGAAATTGCCGTCGTTTGGCACATCGCCGTAATCGCCGCCATAGGCCCAGTAATACCCGCCGTCGGCGGTTTTTTTCCGCAGCCCCTGGTCGACCCAGTCCCAGATACATCCGCCGATCAGCCTCGGATACGCTTCGATTACTTGCCAGTATTCCGCCAGGTTGCCGACGGCATTACCCATCGCGTGGGCGTATTCGCACATAAGAAAGGGCTTGTCGCTGTCATACTCGCCGCGGTCGATGAGTCTGGTAAGCTTCGGGTACATCTCGCTTGCGATATCGGAAATCTGCTTATAACCTTCGTAATGAACCGGACGTGTACTGTCGGTTTTGTGTATGTAATCGGTCGTACTGACGAAATTAATACCCCTGCCCGCCTCGTTGCCAAGCGACCAGATTATCACCGATGGATGATTCTTGTCGCGCTCGAGCATACTCGCCGTGCGGTCCAGATGGGCTTTTTTCCACTGCGGGTTATTACCCAGTGTCTTATCCAGCTTATAGCCCATCCCATGAGATTCGATATTGGCCTCATCGATAACATATATCCCATACTCATCGCACAGGGCATACCACTTCGGATTATTCGGATAATGCGAAGTCCGAACGGCGTTTATGTTATGGCGTTTGAAAAGTTTTATATCCTGAACCATCCTGTCGAAAGGTACCGCGCGTCCGTAATCGGGGTCGTGCTCGTGACGATTGACACCCTTGATGAGGATCGCTTTGCCGTTGATAAGAAGCTGAGCGGCCTTTATCTCGACTTCGCGAAAGCCGAATCTGCATTTCTGGACTTCGACCACCCTGCCGCCGTCGTCTTTCAGAGTCAGCACAACCGTATAAAGATCCGGCGTCTCCGCCGTCCACTTCGCGGGATCACTCACCGTCGTCGCCATCTCGACAGAGTCCTCGGCGCCGCCGGCGATATATCCGAGCAGAGCTTTCATTATCACCCCGCCCCCGACGGGTTTGGCATTGTCGTCAAAAAGCGAAACTTCGAGGCTATACCCCGCCGCCATTTTCGCCGAGCAATTGCGAACCTTACCAGTAACCTTCAGCACGGCGTCTTTATAATCCTCGTCCAGATCGCACCGCACAAAGAAGTCGCGCAAATGAACTTTCGGCGTCGAGTACAGGTAAACATCGCGGAATATCCCGCTAAGCCGCCACATATCCTGGTCTTCGAGATAACTGCCGTCGCTCCAACGATAAACTTCAGCCGCAATAATATTACGCCCCTTGCGAAGATACTTAGTGATATCAAATTCCGCCGGCGTCATAGAGCCCTGACTGTAGCCGACTTTTTCGCCGTTGACCCACAGATAAAACGCGCTCGAGACACCGCCGAAATGAATGAATACCTCGCGGCCATTCCAGTCAGCCGGATTTTCGAACTCCCTGCGGTAAGAACCGACGGGGTTATTTATTTTGCTGATAGTATAATCGGCGGGCTGCTCACCCATTATGAAAGGCGGATTCGGCGCAAAAGGATATGTGACATTCGTATAGATCGGCACGCCGTAACCGTGAAGCTGCCAGTTCGACGGTACGGGTATCTGTCTCCACTGATCGACACTGTAATCGAGTTTATAAAAATCGACGGGTCTTTCCGAAGGCTTCGAACACCAGTTGAACTTCCACGTGCCGTTTAAGCTTTTATAATAAGGCGAATCCTCCGCGCGGGCCGACAACGCTGTCTGAACATCCGGATAAGGCATAAGCGTACAGTGGGCAGCCTCTTTGTTC
>CAYNKU010000024.1:0-6665 GCA_964397865.1 uncultured Pirellulales bacterium
TATACAAATTTTTCTGGAACGATCTTTGCGACTGGTATCTGGAATGGGCGAAACCGAGGATGCGCGACGAAGGGCAAAAGCCCATCGCCCAGAATATTCTCGCGTTCGTGCTCGACCAGACGCTTCGGCTTCTGCATCCGTTCGTGCCTTTTATTACCGAGGGGATATTCCAGAAGTTAAACGAGATCGCGCCGGTGAGATCGCTGGCAGGAGTTTGTGAGGCTGAAGAATCCGATGCGATTGTCGTTGCGCGTTGGCCGGAATTGAGCGATTCTCTGCGGGACGGGGGCGTGGAAGAGCGGATCGGCGCTATCCAGGCGGTTATCCGCAATATCCGGGACCTGCGGAGTAAATATAATAAACCCCCGGGCGAGAAACTGGCTGCTTCGGTAAATTCGCCCGGCGAGATAGCCCGGGTTTTGACGGAAAACGCCGAATTGATATGCCGGTTGGCGGGTTTAAAGGGGTTTTCGGCGGGTGAGGGTATCGAGAAGCCCGAAAACGCCGCGGCGGCGATCGCCGATCAGATGGAGGTTTTCCTGCACGATGCGATAGATATCGAAGCGGAACGCGCCCGCCTCGGCAAGCAAAAACAGCAGTTGGCCAAGGCCCTGAAAGCTTTGCAAAATAAGCTGGAAAACAAGAATTTTGTTACCAAAGCCAAACCCGAAGTGGTACAACAGAGTAAGGACAAATTCACCGAACTGACCGAAAAGCTTGAGACGATAGATAAGCACCTCGCACAACTGTAGGCAGTTTGGTGGGGTAAAGACCCCACCCTACAGGCAGTTTGGTGGGGTAAAGACCCCACCCTACAGTAGGATGGATGTGTAAATCGAAAGTGGTGTGAAAGTGGATGTCGAAGTAGAACTGTCAAAAATCATAATTAACGAGACGTCGGAACAGCAGGTGATCGTGCTCAAGGAGCGTAACGGTACGAGGAGCTTTCCGATCGTTATCGGGATAGTGGAGATATTCGCGATCGACCGCCGACTGAAAGGCATCAAGCCGCCGAGGCCGATGACGCACGATTTGCTCGAGAGCGTAATAACCAATCTCGGCGCCGAGATGCAAAAGATAGTTATAGACGATCTGAGCAATCATACCTTTTACGCCAAGATATACCTGAGCCTTAACGGCAAGGTTGTCGAGATAGATTCGAGGCCATCGGACGCGATAGCGCTGGGGGTGGCGCTGGAGGCGCCTATTTATGTTGCTGAGGATGTACTCGACCAGACCGCCCAGTAAAAAAGCTCGAGATGAGCAGAAGTCCCACCGCGATACAAAGCATGCTGTCGGCGATATTAAAAGCGGGCCAGTGTTTGCCTTTCCAGTAAATCACGTCGATAAAATCGCGGACAAGTCCGTCGTAAAAAAGCCTGTCGTAAAGGTTGCCGCAGATGCCGGCTGTGAAAAGTGCCAGCGCTATGTGGGTAACTCGGTGTTCTTTTCCGCTGCAGAGGAAGATGGCGAGTATTACGATCAGCGCTGTAATCGATACGCCCATGAGCAGGTATCGCCTGCCCTGGGCTATGCCGAAAGCGGCGCCGGCGTTTACGGTCGTTACTATGTATAAAAAACCGTCGACGACCGTGAAGCTGCCTTTATCGGCGAGCCAGTCGAACACGGCTTTTTTGGTCCACAAATCGGCTATTATCCCAAGAATAGTCAGCGGCCAGAAGACAAGATGGGTTTTCAGGTCCGGCGTCGCCAGGCCTTCGGGGAAAAAGGCCTTTATATGATCGCCGAGGCGGCGAGGGGTTTGTTTGTCAGAATCTGTCATTCGGTAATTAATTTTCAAATTTTCGTATAAGGCTCAAAAGCTTGTCGCGGCGGATCTGGTCGGGTTTTATCTCGAGGGACTTTCGCCACTGCGCGACGGCCGTTGATTTGAGTGAGGGTTCTTCTGTTTGTACCCATTTTTTAACGTAGGCGACTCCGAGGCCGCGGTATGCCTCCCAGTCGAGGTTGTTTATCTCGATAGCGCGGCTGTAGCTGGCGATGGATTTTTCGATATCATCGAAAAGTAGATAGCAATAGCCCAGATACTGGTGGGCGGTATTGTTTTCGGGCTCGATATCGACGACCGCTTCGAGCAAGTCTTTGGCGGGTTCGTTATGGCCTGTGAGAAGATATGCGACCGCCAGCGAGACCATTACCTCGGTATTGGCGCTGTCGAGTTCGAGGGCGCGTTTGTATGAGAGAATAGCCTGGGCGTAATTTTTTTGCGAGTCGTAAATGTCGCCGAGGAGTACCTGGAGTTCGCCGACGACGGGGTCTATTTGGCCGGCACGTGTGCCGTACATCAGGGCGCTGTCGTAATTTTTCAGTATGTAGTAGGCGCGGGCGGTGCTTAAATGGGCCTCGAAATGTTCTTCGTCGAGTTCGCAGGCCTTTGTGTATGCCTTTACGGCCTCGGCGAACCTTTCCATTACCTCGTAGACCCGGCCGAGATCGAAATAATCGCTAAACGACCAGGGGTTCAGTTGGGTCGCTTTTTGGAAAGAGGCTGCGCTTTTTTCGTACTGTTTTGCTTCGCGGTATATTTCGCCGAGCAGCGAGTATGCGAGGGAGAATTTTTCGTTTCGCTCGACGGCGGCGTTTAACTTTTCGATGGCCTGTTCGGTTTCATTGTTATCTTTGAGCATGACCGCGTCGACATAAAGCTGGACGCTGCTTCTTTCCGGCTGCGGCTGAACACAACCGGCATAAAACAACAGAGCCGGCACCAACGCGAAAAAGATTATACGGTAGTTTTTGCGATCAGACATCCGAGCCTCACTTTCCTTATTCCATTATCAAAAACCGCGACAATCAATTATACCAGAGCAAATACCTCTGTCAAAAACTTTCAAAAGCGGCGGGGGCTTCATTTCAAACGTTTTTTCTTAATGTTTGACATATACCTGCCGGGCTCATATCATAATCGGTTAATTTGGATAATTTACAGAAGAGAGCTTGCCCAGATTCACGTTTTTTTAGTTGAAAGGTTTTGTTTTTATGACAACGCATCAGACGATTTTGAAGAGAAGGCCCTTTGTACTTATTATCCGCGACGGCTGGGGATATAACCCTAATCCCGGCGAGGACAAGGCCAACGCGATAAAATGCGCAAATACGCCCGTCGATGATATGCTGATGGCAGAGTACCCCAATTGCCTGATCCATACCAGCGGCGAATATGTGGGGCTTCCCGACGGTACGATGGGCAACAGCGAAGTTGGGCATCAGAATATCGGGGCGGGCAGAGTTGTTTCGCAGGAGTCGGTGAGGCTCAGCAAAACCATCAGGGACGGCTCTTTTTTCGAGAATGAGGAATTTCTGAATCTGATCGATTTTATCAAAAAAAGTAACGGCCGGATGCACCTGATGGGCCTTTGCAGCGATATCGGGGTTCATTCGCTGCTGAATCATCTTTACGGCCTGCTCGAGATGGGAAAAAGAAACCAGGTGCAGGATATATTTATCCACGCGTTTACCGACGGCCGGGACTCTCCGCCTGACAGCGGAGCGGGCTATATAGAGCGGATCGAGCGGAAATGCCGTGAAATAGGGACGGGCAGGATCGCCTCGGTGATGGGCCGGTTTTACGCGATGGACCGTGACAGCCGATGGGAGCGGGTGCAGAGGGCGTACGAATGTATGAGAACGGGTAAGGGTAATAAGGCCCGAAGCGCCGCGGAGGCGATCTCGGCGAGCTATAAAAACTCCGTGACGGACGAATTTATCGAGCCGACGAGTATCGTCAATGATGACAATGAGCCTGTCGGGGTTATCAAGGACGGCGATGGGGTGATATTCTTTAACTTCCGCGGCGACAGGCCCCGCGAGATCACGCGTGCATTTGTCGAAGATGATTTCAAGGATTTCAACAGGACCGCGAAAGGCGAAATATATTATGTCTGTATGACGGAGTATGACGCGACTATACCGGCACCGGTGGCATTTGCGAAACCGCCTAAGATGAAAAATATACTCGGGGCGTATTGGGCGAGTCTGGGGTTGAAACAATTCCGCTGCGCCGAGACGGAAAAATACGCGCATGTGACTTTTTTCTTTAATGACTATACGGAAAAACCGTTTGCCGGCGAGGACAGGCAGATCGTACCTTCGCCGAGAGTGAAAACCTACGACTTGAAACCCGAGATGAGCGCCAACGAGGTGACGGAGGTGGTACTGGAAAGGCTCGATTCTGGTAATTACGATGTTATGGTGATAAATTTCGCCAATCCGGATATGGTTGGGCATACGGGTATTCTTTCAGCGGCGATCAAGGCGGCTGAGACTGTCGATAACTGTGTCGGCAGGATCCTTGAAAAGGTTGCCGGGCTGGGCGGCGCGGCGATAGTGACCGCTGATCACGGCAATTTCGAAAGAATGGCCGAAAGCGATAACGGCAAACCGCACACGGCCCATACCGTCGGCGATGTGCCGCTTGTTGTTTTCGATGAAAGATATAAAAGCCGCAGACTGCGCGACGGGGGAACGCTCGCGGATGTGGGACCGACGCTGCTTGAGATGATGGAGCTGGCGCAGCCCGAGGAGATGACCGGGAAAAGTCTGCTGCAAGAATAATAAACCACCCGCTTACGAACGGTGATCGTAATAATAGCAGGCACGAGCGGCTGGAGGGATAGAGATAATCTCAATCTTATATATAGCGGGATGTTCAAAACCTGCCGGAGAAAATAATGGGCCGGATAGTCGTCCTTGACGAGAATATGGTTAATATGATAGCTGCGGGGGAGGTTATCGAGCGGCCCGCGAGCGTTGTCAAGGAGCTGATGGAAAACAGTATCGATGCGGGGGCGTCGAAGGTAACGGTCGCGATCGAAGACGGGGGACGAAAGCTCATCTCGATCACCGATAACGGCTGCGGTATGGACGCCGAGGATCTGTCGAGGGCGTTCGAGCCGCACGCGACGAGCAAAATAAAAACAACTGCGGACCTGCAGCGGATAACGACGATGGGTTTCAGGGGCGAAGCGCTGGCGAGTATCGCTTCGGTGGCGCAGGTGAGGGTTCTCAGCCGAATCGAGGGCTCGGATTCGGGCAGCTCGATAGAGGTCGATTGCGGGCAAAGAAAAGCTGTTACGCCGTGCAGTTGTGATTACGGCACGACGATTCACATCAGGGATATATTTTATAAACTGCCCGCGAGGCGAAAATTTCTAAAGACAGCGAACACAGAGACCGGGCACATAACCGAGTGTTTCAGGCGTATCGCGCTGGCGAACAGCGGTCTTGAGGTGACGCTGACAAATAACGGCAAAGAGGTTTATCATCTTCAGGCGGATGATAATATCCGCGGGCGGATAGCGAAACTCTTTCCGGAATTCGCGAATCGGATTTCCGAAAATCTCATCGAAACCCAAATCGATGAAAAGGGTGTTCAAATGCTGGCAATGATGGGCCGGCCGGAGATCTCGCGAACAAATAACAAACTCCAGTACGTATTCCTGAACGGGCGATTCATAAGGGACAGGTTCATATCGCACGCGATCAGGGAGGCCTACCGCTCGGCTATCGGCGCCGACAGATTCGCTGTTATCTTTTTGTTTATCCGGATGCCGTGCGAAGATTACGACGTCAACGTGCATCCGACAAAGATCGAGGTACGTTTTTGTAACTCGAACCTGGTACATTCGCAGGTGCTGGGTATGCTGCGGGAAAAGCTTTTGGCGGCCGATATAGCTGTTGACGCGAAGCTGCCCGGGGGGGCGGGTTCGGGGGCTATACCAGGCGCGGAAGCGAATCCGAGGATCGCTGAGGCGATGGCGGAATTTTTCAAGAATCACAGGCCTGTCCAGAGCCAGCGTCAAATCAGGTTCGGCGGGTCTTCGGGATATACCCCCCCTGCCGTCGAGACTTACAGCCCCCCGGTAACGGCCTCGCCCGCCCTCGGCAGCGGCCGAAGTCTTCAGATACACACCAGCTTTATTATCACGCAGACCGACGATGGATTTATTATTATCGATCAGCACGCGCTTCACGAGCGGATCATATACGAACAGATGCGAAGGCGACTTTTTAGCGGTAAGTTGGTATCGCAGAAACTGCTGATGCCGGAGAGTTTCGAGTTGACCGGCTCTGACGCTGAAATTATAAAAACTCACGCGGAGGTATTTGAAAAATTGGGTATCGAGCTCGTCGAGTTCGGGCCCGATACGATGGCGATCCAGGCGTTTCCCACGCTGCTGTCGAAGGCTGAGCCTCTGGATTTCGTGCGCGACCTGATCGATCTATTGGGCGAAAAGGATTCTAATTTCGATGCCGAGAGACTGCTGGACGAGGTGCTGAATATGGCGGCGTGCAAGGCGGCGATCAAGGCGGGGCAGAAATTAACAGAAGCCGAGATCGAGCAACTGCTCGCCGAGCGGGAAAAGATTCCCACGGCCGGTCGATGTCCGCACGGGCGACCGACGACGATAAAATTCTCGAAAGCGGAACTGGAAAAACAGTTCAAGCGAACGTGAGAGAGAAGACAGAAGACAGAATACAGAAGACAGTAGACAGAATACAGAATACAGTAGACAGTAGACAGAATTAGCGTGGAGCGTAGAGCGGGTAGCGGATAGGTATTTTGTTCTGTGGATGAACTTTTTTTGTTAGAAAAAAATGGTTATGAAATTTCTCAGATTCGTACTGCCGGTTTTATTGATAGT
>CAYNKU010000024.1:6765-15577 GCA_964397865.1 uncultured Pirellulales bacterium
AGAAAAAAATGGTTATGAAATTTCTCAGATTCGTACTGCCGGTTTTATTGATAGTGGCCGCGTGTGTTTTTTTCTTCAGCCGACCTGATGTTGTTAAAACCGCAGAAGTTGTGACTTTGGCCGCAGAGACTCAGCGGCAGAGGATTGTTTCGCTTGCGCCGAATATTACCGAGATGCTTTTCGCGCTGGGCCTTGAGGAAGAAGTCATCGCGGTATCGAGTAATTGCGACTATCCGCCCGAGGCGAGAACCAAAGCCGTCGTCGGGACATTCTGGCAGCCGAGTACCGAGGCGATAATAGCTGCGGGGCCCGACCTGGTAATTACGCTTTCGTTCGAGCAGCACAGGCAGGTCGGCGGCAGTCTGGAGAGGCTCGGCTATAAGGTTCTGACATTGAAAATGGAGACGATCGAGCAGCTTTATTCGGCGATTGACGAAATAGGCGCGGCGGCGGACTGCCGGGGGCGCGCGGATAAATTAGCCGGCGAAATCCGGGCTGAACTAAAGGAACTGAAGGAGAAATTTTCGTCGGAGAAAAAAGTCAGGCTTCTCTGGGTTCTTCAGTCCGAGCCGCTTCGGGCGGCGGGCAGAGATACGTTCATAAACGAATTGATAACCCTGGCGGGCGGTGAAAACGTTATCGAAGCAGGCAGTCATAGATATCCACTGGCGGGAGCCGAACAGATACTGACCTGTGATGCCGAGGTTATAATTCATTCGGCCATGGGTACGGATGGTATGGCCGAGCAGCTCAAAGCGGCGGAGAGTTTCTGGAGTAAATATCCGAATCTGCCGGCGGTAAAGAATAAAAGAATATTCGTTATCGATTCCGACAGCGTACTGAGACTCGGGCCGAGGGTGCCCGAGGCCGTGATGACCATTGCGAGGTTTTTGCGGCCGGAGATTTGTAATTAGTTGGCTGGTTTTAAGAAATGGCGCAGATGCTAACCGCGAAAAATCTGAAAATGAAGATACTCGTGGGCGTTGTTTCGCTTATCGTACTGATGAGTTTGTGCGCTATGGTGGGAGAGAGGTCTGTTTCGCTTCAAAAGGCGCTGGGCGGCAAGGCGGACGCGGCCGGCGGAAATATCGATTATGAGATATTGTTCGGTGTGCGGCTGCCGCGGGTGATTTTGGCGGCTGTTGTGGGTGCGGCGCTGGCGTGCGCGGGGGTCGCGCTTCAGGCGATCCTGCGAAACCCGCTCGCTGAGCCTTATATACTCGGCGTTTCAAGCGGTGCCGGCCTGGGCGTTATTGTCGCTATCCTTTCGGGCTTTGGCTGGACTTTCTGGGCGGGGTCACCGGTGGCGCTGTTCGCTTTGGCGGGCGCGATTGGGACGGTGTGGCTGGTGTGGTGGATCGGGCGGTTCACGGCGAAATCGCATCCGACGAGCCTGCTGCTGGCCGGGGTGGTTGTGAACGCGTTTTTTTCGGCGGTCATAATGTTCCTGACCTCGATAGCAAAAAGCGACCAGCTCCAGTCGACGGTCTTCTGGCTGATGGGCAATATTACCGAAAAGGGTGCGCTGACGCTGGTGGTCGGTTCGGGATGTATCCTCGCTGGGATAATCGCATTATTTAGTCTTTCCAATAAACTAAACGTCATAACTTTCGGCGACGACCAGGCCCGGTCGCTGGGGGTGAATCCGGGCGGGGTGAGGTTTATCGCGTTCGCATTGGCGGCACTGGTAACCGCGATAGCGGTGAGCCTTAGCGGGCTTATAGGATTCGTCGGGCTTATCATTCCGCATACGGTGAGGCTGGTATTCGGGCCGGATCATCGCCAACTGCTGCCGCTTGGCGCGATCACGGGTGCGGGGTTCCTGGTCTGCGCCGATACGATAGCAAGGGTGGTAATCGCGCCGGCACAACTGCCGGTGGGGGTTATTACGGCGATCGCGGGCGGGCCATTTTTCCTGGTTCTGCTCGCCAGATACGGCAGGAAGGTCGGCTATACGAAATGAGCGTTGTGATCGAGGTTGACAATTTGAGTTTCAGTTACAGCGAAGACAGGGCTGTGTTGAAGGAGCTTTGCGTAGAGGTTGCGGCCGAAGAGTTTCTCGCTGTTGCCGGGCCCAACGGCGCGGGTAAGACAACGCTGCTTAACCTGCTCTGCGGTCTGCTCAGGGCCGATAGCGGATCGATAAAAATCAACGGCCACGCCGTCCGCTCATATTCGGTGAAGAAACTGGCGACGCAGGTCGCTTTTGTTCGGCAGGAATTTGTGCCGGTATTCGATTTTACCGCTGCGGAAGTGGTGTCGATGGCCAGGACCTGTCATCTGCCGGCGCTGGGTTTTGAAACACAGAAGGATAAAGAGATCGTCGCCGATGCCCTGGAAATTACCGATACGGCGGGTTTTGCCGATCGGCCGCTTTCGCAGTTAAGCGCCGGCGAACGCCAGAGGGTATTTATCGCCAGAGCCATAGCGCAGGAGACGCCGATTCTGCTGCTGGATGAGCCGACCAGCTTTCTCGATCTGAAGCACCAGGTGGAAATATTCGATTTGCTGAAAAAAATGCAGCTCGAGAAGTCCAAAACGATAGTCGCCATTACCCACGATATTAACCTGGCGGGGCAGTATTGCGACAGGGCGCTGCTTCTGGCGGCGGATGCGAGTTATCAGACCGGCCGAATCGAGGAGGTCTTCAGCGCCGAAAAAATCGAGAAAACTTTCGGCGTAACGACCTTTAACGCCCCGATGGGTAAAGGAAATTTCTTCATGCCGCTGGGGAAACTGGCCAAAGACGCCCGGCAGTGAAGAAATTTCAAATTTCGGCGGCATTAAATTGTCTTGTATTGTTGGGGGAAAGTTCTTATAATGGTAGTTCTATGGAAGGCTCTTTGTGAACAGCGGCAGGAGCCGGTATCTGCTGAAAGAATAGCAGATACATCGAAGAAGGTCGGAAAAAAGGAAAGGCAGGGTTTAAGTGGCCCCGAAAAGGAAAAAAACTTCCGCAAAAAAAGGCAAAGCCGGTTCGCGGAACAAAAATAATCTGACAAACGCCGATATCGAATATTTCAAGGAACTGCTTCTATCGAAACGGCGGGAGTTGGTCGGAAATGTAAATGAAATGGAAGACGAAACTCTCAGCAAGTCGAGGCTTGACGCCTCGGGGGATCTATCGAGTGTTCCGATACACATGGCTGACATCGGTACGGATAACTACGAACAGGAATTTGCGCTGGGGCTGATGGACGGTGAGAGGAAGCTGCTTAAGGAAATCGACGAGGCCCTGGACAATATCGAACAGGGGACTTACGGTATCTGCGAAGGTACCGGCAAAGCCATATCCAAAGCGCGGCTGAAAGCCAAGCCCTGGGCCAAATACAGTGTCGAGTATGCGCAAAAGCTCGAAAAGGGTTTGATGCCCGAGCAATACGAGCAATAGCCGGCAGTGCCGTATGAAACACGAATGTCCAGTCTGTAAAAAAGTTTTTGAAATCAAAGCGGGGGAAAAATCTCAGCAGGCAAGATACCTTCCGTTCTGCTCGGCTCGGTGCAAACTGGTGGACCTTGGCGCTTGGCTGGACAGTCAATACAAAATAACCTCCCCCCTGCCCGACAATTCCGATGAGCAAAACGGCAAATAGCCGGGCTTAAAAATATCATAAATTTTGTTGAAACAAACATAAATACCCTATATATATTTTAAGGCTCTTTGAATGATTAAATAATTGTCGGCAAGCGGTTTCGAGGTTGCCTTTATATCTTTTGGAAAGGAACACAAATGGCTGAAAAAGAAGCGAGCGCGGTATTTTCAGGCAATTATCTTTTTCCGAAACTATTCCGCAGTTTTCAAATGGCGTTCCAGCCGGGCAAGCTCACCATCGCACTGCTGGCGCTGGCGACGATATGTTTTGCGGGCCGGCTTATGGATTTCGGCGGTAGCGTGGTTTGCACACGCGATGCGCAGGGCCGATTAGTCGATTCGGAACTTCAGGTATACCTTCACAACCCCGACAAGCTCGACTCATATATCGAAAGATTCGAACAGCAGGATACCGGCGGAGGCGCAAGGGGCGGACGTACCGGCGTATTTTCCACATTGTGGCATTTTGGTACGAGTCAGTTCCACGGCCTTGTGAACGCGCTTGTGGAATTCAACCTGCCGGCGGTGGCGGCCGGTGTTGCGGGATATTTCAGGGCGCTGGCGTGGGTATTTAAATATCACACGATATACTGCATCATCTTTTTTATAATAATACTGGCAGTTACCTCTTTGGCGGGCGGGGCGATATGCAGGATATCGGCGCTGCAATTCGCGCGGGGTGAAAAACCGGGTATTTTCGAAGCGATGAGGTTCAGCACAAAAAATTTCTTCAACTTTTTCGCGGCACCGGTCGCACCGCTGGTGATAATTTCAATTGTCGGTGTGTTCGTATTGCTGCTGGGTGTTGTTGCGAATGTGCCCATATTTGGCAAAGCTATATTGGTTGTGTTTACCCCGGCGGCTCTATTGGCGGGGACAATGATCGCTCTTGTCTTGATAGTAACCACTGCCGGGTTTAATCTGATGTTCCCCGCGATCGCCTATGAGGACACCGACTTTTTTGATTCGATAAGCCGCTCTTACAACTACGTCTTCTTAAAACCCTGGAAGATGGGATTCTATACCGTTATCGCGGCTCTATACGGGACGATCTGCTACCTTTTTGTAAGATTGTTCGCTTTTTTGCTGCTGCTGTCGACGCGGGGTTTTCTGCGTCTGGGCTTAAGGGCCGATAGCGCTTCCGAACAGACGAGTAAACTCGAGGCCATCTGGCCGAAACCGGAATTCATGGACCTGCTCGGCACACCGACCGAAGCGACCCTGAGCTTGTACGAGCGGATAACAGCATCTTTGATACGCCTGGAACTGATGGTGATCGTCGGGCTGGTGGTGGCGTTTATTATCAGTTTCTATTTTTCAGCCAATACGATTATTTACGCCTTCATGCGAAACCGCGTTGACAATACGGCTCTTGAGAAGGTTCATACTCATCTGGACGAAGTGGAAAACAGCTCTTATACCGCCGAGGAGTCCCCGCCGGAGCAGGACGCCCAGGAGAATCCCGAGCAGGACAAATCCTGAAACAAGCGCTATCAAAATAATATTCGCGGAACCGCGGAAAAGAGTTTTTCGTATTAAAAAGTTAATATTTAACAATCTGTTGACACAGCCATTTGCGGCAATTACAATGATATTGTCGTGTAAGTATGGCAGAGCCAGAAAGTTATATTAGCAGCGGTTTTATAACCTCCGAGAGCGAAGTTACCTGTATCAAAATCGGCTGCTTTTGAGGTTGTGAAATTGGCTGACAGGAAGATATGTCTGAATCGAAAACCAATACGCCGGTAACGGATAAAGATAAGTTTGTTTCCGTCTCGCACGAACCGGCGGCAATGCTGCTGCGTCTTCGCAGGCCTCTTGTGGTGTTAGCCCACATAACAGCCTTTGCGGCTTCATTGATGTTCGCGTTTCTTCTTGCCAACAATATGGCCTTTAAGCGCGAGTGGTTCGTAGAGCAGTATCCGGTTTTCCTGTTTTTCTTCGTAACGATCAAATTTATCGTTTTTGCTTTCTTCAAACAGTACCGCGGCTGGTGGAGATACGTCGGCATATCGGATCTGACCAGTATTATGCGCAGCTCGCTTATCAGCACCCTGATAATCTCGTCTTTGTGGTATTCACTGTTACAGATCGATTCGCTTAGAAGAGGTTTCCCGGTTTTGGCAACGCTGCCGCAGGGTGTGGTCATAGCGGATATGGTTGCGACTATTGTGCTGCTGGCCGGGATGCGGATGGTAGTAAGGCTGTATTACGAGGAATTCCGCACCGTTGAGACGGGCCGACTGAAGAGATTTCTTATCATAGGGGCCGGAAACGCCGGCGAAGCCCTGCTGCGTGAGATACACCGTATGACCGTGGCACAATACGAGGTCATCGGTTTTGTCGACGATGACAGGATCAAACAGGGTATAAATATCCACGGCATACCCGTACTCGGAACGGTTGACAAACTGCCGGAGATATGCAGGGGCCGGAATATAGAAGAGATCGCGATAGCGGTACCTTCGGCTACGCATAAGCAGCTCAGGCGCGTTATTCAGGCATGCGAGGGAACCAAGATACGTTTCAGGACGGTACCTTCGATTACCGATATCGCTTCGGGCAAATTCCGCGTTTCCCAGATCCGCGATGTCGATATCAACGACCTGCTCGGCAGGGAAACCGTCGAGCTCGACCTGGATCTGATAGAAAAATTCGCGAAAGATAAAACCATCCTCGTTACCGGCGCGGGCGGCTCGATAGGTTCGGAGATGTGTCGGCAGTTATGCAATTTTATGCCGAATCTTCTTTTGCTGGTCGAACAGGCGGAGAACCCGCTGTTTCATGTAGAAAACGAGCTTCGAAAAAGCTTTCCGCGGGTCGCGATCAAGGCTGTCATCTGCGATATCACCGACAAGATACGCGTCGAACAGGTTTTCAGTCAATACAGGCCGCAGGTCGTTATTCACGCCGCCGCCCATAAGCATGTGCCGCTTATGGAGACAAATCCCGGCGAATCCATCAAGAATAATGTCATCGGTACCAGAGTTGTTGCTGACGCCGCCCATGTCTATGGCGCGACGAATTTTGTTATGATAAGCACCGACAAGGCCGTCAACCCGACAAGCCTGATGGGCTCGTCGAAACGAATCGCGGAGATGTATATCCAGGACCTCAACGCCACCAGCAGGACGCATTTTGTGACCGTGAGGTTTGGCAACGTCCTCGGCTCCAACGGTTCGGTTGTGCCTATATTTAAAAAACAGATCGCCACCGGCGGACCGGTTACCGTCACTCATCCCGATATGAAACGCTACTTTATGACCATACCCGAGGCCAGTCAGCTCGTCCTGCAGGCCGCAAGTATGGGAAAAGGCGGTGAGATATTCGTGCTGGATATGGGCGAGCCCGTCAAGATCGTCGATTTGGCAAGGGAGCTTATTACGCTAAGCGGTTTCAAGCCCGGCGAGGATATCGGGATAACCTTTACGGGACTGCGGCCCGGTGAAAAACTCTTCGAAGAGCTTTCCATAAAAGGCGAAGATATGCTGATGACAAGGCACCCCAAGATCGGTATCTGGCAGAATATTCCGATGGACAGAAACAAGCTGCATGCCGCTATAAATGAGCTCGTGGCGATCGCCCAGAGGCAGGATTACGATGAGATAGTCCGCAAGATCAGGCAGCTCGTACCCGAGTACATCGGCAGCAATAACGAAAAAAATCAGTACTCGGCCTCGGCCCCCGCCAAAACCACCCCCCACGCACCAAAAGACCAGAAAGCATAAAAAAAGCCGGACATTTCTTCATGCCCGGCCTTTTACTTTTACCTGCGGGATACGATTATATCAGAAATCCTTCATCCAGGGGGCCTCGTTTTCAAAATCAGGTGTACCGTATGTATTTATTTCCTCGACCCAATTGCGACTCCACAAGGTATTAATGTCCCATAGCTGCGTGAGCCTGACCCTGCGGACCGACCAGTCCATAAAGAGGATATTTATAGCGCCATTGTGACGATTGATGCATACTCGCCTTATCTCATCAATGCCGTTACTTGGTTCGCCCTCTCCATCGTACGAGGGGGGCTCGTTATCACCCCTAACGTTGACTCCCCATCGATGACTATCAGCCACAACGGGGATATTGGCTGCGCCTTCGACAGCGGTTGTCCTCCAGCAGTATCGGACATCGCAGCCCCAGGCTGTCCGAGTACTACCGGCCGGAACATTGTTACACCAGTTGTTATGCGTATAGCCGCCTGTCACATTTTGGGGGGCATAAGGCAGATATTCATTGCCGTTAACTCCCATATCCTCGTGTGGTGGACCGCCGCCCCAGGCCATGAAAGAAAGGGGAACATCATCCCGAAGAAAATATGTAGCCATCGGACACTTGAGGATTTCATAGTCCTTGATGTAGCTGAACGCCCTTTGCATATCTCTTTTCTGGTTTATCTGGGCCTGGGTCATACGGGCTTCGAATTTGTAACCGCCGTCCAGGGCCGTCAGCCAGTCACCGATTCCTGCAGCATTCAAGCCGGGGCGTCTCACGCCATCGGTAAAGTAACCGTTATTATCTTTGGTGTACATATCAAAGCATATCCCCAACTGGCGCATGTTCATTTGGCAGGCGGCATCACGGGCAGATAATCTCATCCGGGCAGCCGCGGGCAGCAGGATCGCCATCATAAAGGCCGCTATCACGACAACAACCATCAAATCCAACCGGCTAAAAGCTTTTTTAGTTTTCATAACGTTCCCTTTGCATATTAATCTTCGATTATTGCTTTTTTATTGTCACTCGGTATTCAGTAGTTCGAGAATTTCCTGCACGGCCGCGATGAGGGCGTCGGCATCGGCTTCTGAAATCTGTTTACCTCGCTGGGCCTTAACAGAATTAATGAAGGCGTTCAAGACATTGACCGCCGCAACGTCATTATTTTCGTTGTCATCTTCCAATTTTTCCAGTGCCGTATAAAGCTTTACAAGCAGGCTGTTCTCAATACCCTGCGGCAGTTCCAGGTTTGCGATATCCTGACCTAAAGTATCCAACAGATCCAGCGAACTCGGACTAACATATTCCCACCACAGCCGGGGATAATCCAGACCCTCGTTTATAGTCCACGTATTGACAAAATCCCAGCCGTAAGCTGTATAACTGCTTGCGGTCATCATCTCCGCGGTCGTAAGGCCGAATACATTTGTAACTGTGCCATCGCCATAATTACGGCTGACACTATCGGTTACGCCGTGAGTCTGGATCTGGGCGTCCCAGAAG
>CAYNKU010000025.1:0-4419 GCA_964397865.1 uncultured Pirellulales bacterium
GCTATCACCGTCATTCCGACGCCTTCGACGAGGGTCTGCTTTATTTTTTCGTATTCGGATTCGAAGGGGTTTATGAATATGGCGACGTCGTCGGGATTCATTACCTCTTCTATTCCGTGGACGGCGTAGGTTCCTTCGAGGTAGTCACTTTTTTTGCGGGTAATTTCGTTTGTTTTCAATGTGAGTTCTTCGGCGATGCCGTCGTTTCTGCCGGCGAAATAGATCGTTCCTGCGCGTGCGATTTTTTCGGTAATCTCGGGGTCGATGGGCATTGTAAGGGCCGAGTCGAATGCGTCAGCGAGGGGATTGAGATTCGATTCGATTGTTTTGCCGGTGAGTTTCGCCAATATTTGCCGATAAACAAGCGCCTGTTCGACGACGCTTTTGGTCGCGGCGACGGCGTCTTCTTTGCCGCAGCTTAATATGAAGGTTTGCTCGGCGAGGGCCTGGAGTTTTGTGTTGATGTTAGCGGTAAGCGCGAAACGATTTTTATGATTGTTCTTTTTGAGTTTTTCGAACAGCAGGATAATTTCTTTTGTCTGGCCGCTATTGGAAGCGCCGAAGACGACAAAGTCCGCCAGGTCGTATTCGAGGGCCTCGAGGCCGCCGGCGGTGGCAAAATTGATCTTTAAATCCTGGCGCAGCGCAGTAGAGATGGCGTTTTTGGCGGGGATTATTCTGCTGGAGCCTTCGCCTGTGAAAAAGACTTTACCGGTGGTTTTTATTGCGGCGACTACATTATCGGTGTCTTCGAGTTTGAAATCGCGGACGATGTCGGGGGTTTCGGCCATTTCGCGGACGAGTGCGAAGCGAGTATGTTTTTCGGTGTTGTTCATTTCGTTTATCTCCCAAATTGAGTCAGGTTTTGAATTTTTTGCAGGATAATTTCGTGTATTTCGGAAGCTCGCCGATCAGGGGGCGGACGTAATCGAGGAATGAGTCGGTTATGAAATTACCCTGTTTGTTGATATATTGATCGGGCATTGGTTTTGCTTTTATCGCGACTTCGTGAAGGGGGATAGTTGAGGTGGAGCATTTATAATCGGGGCCGGGGGTTCTTTCGAGCGTAACCATAAGGCCTGTTTTTTGCTGTTTGGCGAGTTCTGCGGCGGCTTCACCGCACATATATGCCTCGTCGATATCGAGCCCGACGGTTCTGTCGGCGGCGCTCATCGGCAGGGATTCGGTTATCTGGAATTCGCCGCGGAAGCCGAAACGGTCGCTAATGAATTTGTGTAGTGTCATTGCGGCGCTGGCGCCCCCCATCGCACCAAACTCGACGTTGTCGAACTTGTCGGTTGTCGACGCGGCCGATACGGGTGTGCCGTCGGCAAAAGTTATGCCTTCGCCGCAGACGACCGAGGCATAGCCGAATTTTTTGTAGCAATCGTCTACATCGTCAAGGAATTTTTCTTTATCGAACGGTCTTTCCGGCAGGCAGAGGATATGGGGTGCGTCGGCGGGGTCGTTTTTTGCGGCTGCTGTAGCCGCGGCGAGCCAACCGGCCTCTCTGCCGATACACTGAAAGATAACGAACTGATCGACTTTCTGCATGTCTCGTGCGAGGATGCCGGCCTGCAGGACCGATAGTGTCATGAATCTTGCGGCCGACGGAAAGCCCGGTGTGTGGTCGGTGCCGAAGAGGTCGTTGTCGACGGTTTTGGGGACGCCTATTCCGATGATCTCGTAATTTTGCTGCCCGGCGTATTCTTCGAGGCGGTGGATCGTATCCATTGTGTCGTTACCGCCGATCATGAAGAGGTAGCGGATATTGTATTTTTTGAAGAGATCGAGGATTGGCGGCAGGTCGCTATCGTGGAGTTTGTGCCGGCAGCTTCCGAGTGCGCTGGAGGGAGTGGTTTTGAGACCCTCTATCACTTCGGCTGATTCGGCTGATAAGTCGATTATATTCTCTGCCATGAAGCCTTCGATTCCGAATCGCATGCCGAGGATTTTTTCAACGGCGTCGAATTTTTTCGCGGACCGGATGATGCCGGCGAGCGAGGCGTTTATGACGGAAGTCGGGCCGCCCGACTGGCCTATGACGGCATTGCCTTTGAGCACTTTTGATACCTCCTGTTTTGATTTTTCTTTAAGGTGAGTAAAACCCGGAATTCAGGGCGTCACCGGTGCGGCAGATACCGGCAAAAATATTGCCGCTTGTAATAAGTCGATATTGAATTATACTTTGCCGTGATGAATAAATCAATTTTATATTTGGGTGATACGGAATTAACGGGGGCGGCGAGTTATCCGGCCGGCGTTATGACGCATTACGGGATCGATTTCGATTATCTGCCTTCGGATGAGAAATTCGACAGCGAGCTTTTGAAAAGCGATTATAAGGCGATAGTAATAAGCGATTACCCGGTGGCGAATTTTACGGCAGGACAGTTGAATGAAGTTATCGAGAAAGTTCGCGGCGGGGTGGGGGTTTTGATGATAGGGGGTTGGGAGTCATTTACGGGCTGCGGCGGCGATTATAATAAAACGCCTCTTACCGAAGTTCTGCCTGTCATTATGTCGGATACCGATGACAGAGTGAATTTTTCCGGCTGCTGCCCGGTTGAAAAGGCCGCCGAGCATGAGATATTGCGCGGGCTTGATTTCGAGGGCGATGCGCCTGCGATAGGGGGGCTGAATTCGTTTGCGGCAAAGGATCAGAGCGAGGTGATCTTGCGGGCGAGGCTTTTTGGCGTCTCTCAAAGCGCAGGTTTGTTTAGCTTTACCGCGAAGGATAGTTTCCCGCTGCTTGTAGCCGGCGAGTTCGGAAAGGGCAGAACAGCCGCTTTTGCAAGCGATGTCGCACCTCACTGGGTGGGGCCTCTGGTGGACTGGGGGGAAAACCGGGTTTGCGTAAAGGCCAGGGGCGCCGAAGCGATAGAGGTCGGCGAATGTTATACGAGGTTTTTTGCCAACCTTATACTCTGGACGGCCCAGATGGAGACAGTTTGACAACTTTTTTTATTCTTTATCGAACAGGGGGCGGTAGTGGGCGGGTTGGTAGAGTTTGAATTCGAGTTGTCTTAAATATTCCTCTGCCCCTGCTCTTTTGAAGTTGCCCATGACGAGTTTCATTTGTTTCTGGGAGCGAAAAGCGAGCATGCCGTTTAGTTTTTTATCGAGCATAGCTTCGGATGTTCGCACGCATAATTGCGGCGGCTCGGGGAAATCGCAATAGACGCCGAGTTCGTAGATCTCGGGGGCTGTTTCAATGGGCGTTCCGAGTTCGGGCCAGATGTCGCCGAGTGCGTGGTAGATGCTGATGAGGAATTCCGAGTGCACGATCTTGTGGTCGGGATGGAGGTCATTACTTGTCGGCAGAAAACAGCGGGTGGGGCGAACTTTGCGGAGATAATATGTCAGGGTGTTCTGCAGACCTACGAAACCTTCGATTGTCGCGACGTCGTTTGGTTCGGCGGGTCGCCTGCCGCGGTAGGAATTCAGTTGGCAGTCGGGAAAGCCCAGCCAGGTGATGTTTTCTTTAGGAACGCCCAGCGCTTCGTAGCACTCGAAGGTTTCATCGCGGCGGATATCGGAGATCGTATCTTTCTGATCCATACTGCAGTAGCCCATTGCGCCGTCGGTTACGGTCATTATGTGTACGTCGGCTTTTTCGCGTATGGCGAGCTGGATCATCAGGCCGCCGCCGACTACGACGTCGTCATCGTGGGGGCTTATGAAAAGAAAAGTTTCTTTACCGCTTTTCCAGTGGTCGAGTACGGCCTCGAGGGTGGAACCGGTTCGGGATTTGTTTGCGACGTGACGGATAAATTCGAAATCGTTGGCCATTTCCATATCCTTAATTTTGTCCGGAGCTTAGCCGGCGTAATCTTTTAGTTTTTCAACGGCGATTTTGATATCGCCGAATCGGTCGTCGCCTGCTTCGCGTTCGATAGCCAGTGCGCCGGCGTAATTTATTTCTTTCAAGGCCGAGAGGAAGGCATCTGGATTTACCTGGCCGGTGCCCCAGGGGACTTCGAGGCCCCATGTTCCGGGGGTTTCGGTTTTGACGGCGTCTTTTATATGAACGTGTTTTATCCAGGGCGCGAGGGTCTTCACGGCCTCGACGGGATTTCCCTTATCGTAGAGGATCATATTGGCCGGGTCGAAATTCACCCCGAGGGCGGGGTGGTTTAAGTCTTCGAGAAATTCGCTCAGTTCGTCGGCGGATTCCTGGCCCGTTTCCATCAGCAGGGTGACCTTTTTTTCGGCGGCGGCGTCGGCAATGAGTTTGACCCTGTCGATGAATTTTGCCATAAGGTCAGCGTTGGCGGGATCGATGAAGCCGAAATGCAGCGAGAGGTAGGGCACGTTCAGGCTCGCTGTCAGGTCGATCGAGTCGAGGGTGAGTTTGAGATTGGCGGGCCAGCAGTCGTCGGGGACTATGCCGCCTGTGACTTTTATCGATTCGAGGGT
>CAYNKU010000025.1:4519-15529 GCA_964397865.1 uncultured Pirellulales bacterium
CGGGCCAGCAGTCGTCGGGGACTATGCCGCCTGTGACTTTTATCGATTCGAGGGTGGAGTAATCCTCCTGCGGGTAGCTGACCATCATGCTGGAAATATTCCAGCCTTTGCCGGTTATTTCGGCGAGGAATTTTTCACCGCCCTCTTTCAGGGCCGGCACGGCGTGCAGGTGGATACTTTCGACGCCGAGTTTGTCACGGATTTCGTTTATCCGGGTCAGGTCGTCGCCGATAGACCAACTGCAAAAGCCTACGAGCCAGTTATTGCATTTAATCATATAGAGACCTTCTTTCCTGAATCCATCGATTCTTTCTCAGCGAGAATTATCCGGACGGAGTTTTTAGACTGCTGTGGTGTTGTTACCGGCGGCACCTTTTCGCCTGCGACGGCCTTTGCGAAGTGGGCGAGTTCGATGGAATAGCCGTCACCGGTGGCGACTTCGGGCGTGAAGGCGTCGGCGTCGTCGGGGCATACCTTAAACGCCGGGTCCCTCGTGCAGTCGTAGGTAATGGTTGCCTTTTCGAGCATAATGTTGAAACTCATCTCGAAGCCGAATCCGGGCGTCATGATCCAGCCGCCTTCGGCGGTGATGACCGGTTCGTCGTCGTAGATATATTCGGTGACGATGTGGTCGTATCCGCCGCTGGGGCCTTTTACGGCGCGGGTGCAGACGGCCTTTGGCATTCCGAGCAGGTACTGAATGAAGTCGCTGTCGTGAATGTGCAGGTCGAGTATGGCTCCGCCGCTTTTTTCCTGATCCATCAGCCAGTTGGTCCATGACCATGTGGGAGTAAGGCTGAGCCGCTGGAAGGTCGCGGCCTTTATTTTGCCGTATTCGCCGGAGTCGATGATCTCTTTTGTTTTGGCATATTCGGGCCAGAAGCGGACGCAGTGGCCGATCTGGAGGACTTTTCCGCTTTTCTTAGCGGCGGCTATCATTTTCTCGCACTGGTCGAGGTCCGGCGCCATCGGTTTTTCGCAGAGTACGTTAACGCCTGCCTCGAGTGCCTTGACGGCGTATTCAGCGTGCATGTATGTCGGCAGTGTGATTGAGACGGCGTCGAGGTCGGCCTTTTCGAGCATTTCGTCGAAGCTGCTATAGAGTTCTATACCGGTCAGATCCAGCGGCGTTTCGGTTCCGGGGATATTGCCGGCTGCCGATGCCTCGCCTTTTAGTCTTTCTTCTTCGACATCACAGATTGCCGCTAATTTTACACTTTCGAGGGCCTTGTAGCACCTGGCGTGCATATTGCCCATAAAGCCCAGTCCTGTTACAGCAACTTTTAGCATCGTTTTCTCCTTTTTTTACTTAAAGATTTTTTTCATTGCATCGGCGGTTTTTTGCGGTCTGCCCGGCGCGAACGGCAGCAGTTCGCCTGTGACGTAGCCGTCGTAGCCGATTTCGCTAAGCGCTTTGGTGACGGCGGCGAAGTCCACATCGCCTTCGAGCATATCGACGAAACCTTCGACGGTACCGACGCTGGTTTTGAAGTCCTTTACGTGTACTCGTTTGATCCGATTGCCGAGGATTTTGATCCACTGGTCGGGGTAGCCTGTCAACAGGACGTTGCCGGCGTCGAAATATGCGCCGACTTTGTCGGATTCGAAGCTGTCGATGAAGTCGCGCATCTCCAGCGGGCTTAGCAGGAACTTGTTCCATACGTTTTCGATGCACAGTGCGACGCCTGTTTCCTCCGCGACGGGTACTAATTGTTTGACGGCTTCGGTCGCCCTTTCGTAGCACACATCGTAGGGAATAACCTCGGCATCGGGCAGGAAGAATACATCGACGGCGCCGGGAACGAAGAGATAGGCATCGGTTCCGAGCCACTTGGTTACCTGAAGAGCTTTGGCGGTGAAGTCGATGATTTTTTGCCTTGTGGCGGGGTCGTTGGCACTTGGTGAGCAGCCCCAGCTTTCGCCGCTGGCGATGCTGGAGATTTCGATACCTATTTTACCGGCGGTCGCGACGATATCTTCGCACTGGGCCTGTGTGGTTTCGTGTGTCAGGACACCGGCAGATCCGATCGCCAGTTCGATGGCGTCGAACCCAAGGTCTTTTGCCTCCTGCATGGCTTCATCGATCGGTCTTGTCGCTTCGAGTCCGCCCTCGAACATCCAGTAACTTGCGCTTATTTTCATTTTAATATCCTCTCCAATAGATTTTCTGATTTCGACGTTGAAAACGTTTTCGTCGAGTGTAAAACGAATAGTCAGGGTATGCCTTAAAATCGCGTCGATGTCAAGGATTTTTCGAGCAATTGTTGCGGGAAAGGTCTTATTGGGCTGATTAACTCAGTTCTAAGTTGTGGGCGAGGCGGACCATTGTCTGGTAGTTGGCTAAGGTGGTTGGGGAAATCTCCCGTCCGCAGGGGCAGGCCGATGGCATTAGTACGAAGCCTCGGCCGGGGCCGTCTGTGCCGTCGGCGAGGGTCTTTTTGACAATCTGCTCGAATTGTATGGGCGGGGTGTTTTCGATATCGGCGATCTCTATATTGCCGAAGAGGACGAGTTTGTCGCCGTAATTTTTTCTGATTTCGGCGAGTTCGACGTCGCCCTGGGGCGGGGGTTCGAGGGGGTCGATAGCTGCGGCGCCCATCTGGACGATGTAATCGAGGATCGCGCTTACCCGGCCGTGGCTGTGGATTCTGGCGAAGCCGCCGGTATCCTGGATCGTCCGGACCATTGGGCCTGTGTAGCGGACGACGTATTCTTCGAAGAGGTGCGGTGGCAGGTAGGGTTCGGTGGCGAATTCCGGGCCGTAGATGCGCCACAGCCGGCCGGGGAAATCTTTTGCTATCTTTTCGGTTCTCGGCTGGATATGGCTGGCGAATTTTTCGAGCAGTTTGTGGAAGAGTTTTTGTTCGGTCATTGCGATGACGGCGAAATCGGCAAGGCTGAAAAGACAGGCCGCTGCGCAGAGAGGGTCTTCGGTATCTACCATTACGATGCCGCGGTCGCCGAGGTTTTTCTCTTCATCAATGAGCGGCTGGAGGTTGATTTCTTCATTGAAGACTTCGGCGGGCAGTTGCAGGTAGGCTTTGAGGTCGGCGGGGTCTTTGAGTAGGTGCTGGAGTGTCCAGATGGTATCGGTGTCGGGGTCTCGGCGGGTGAGTGAGGACATTTGCCTGCCAGCGATTTTCAGGGTGGTTTTAGTGTGGCGCGAACCTGATTCGATGAATTCGGTTACCTGAAAGAATTCATCACGGCAGCTTTTAGCGGGGCGCTGCTGCAGTTCGTGGGAGCGGGGTCTTAGCGGGCTGCACATTCGGATGATATCGGTTTTTTGTTCAGCCAGTTCCAGCAGCGGTTGCCATGAAGGTGAATTGTAGATATTGAAAGGGTCGCCGTCTTCGGGGTCGACAAGAAAGCCTCCTATTTCGTAGAAATTGACGGCGGGCCTGTCGACGGCTTCGCCTCGCAAGGTAGCCATTAGTCTTTGGCGGTTTGTCATCATATTTTTAGCGGTTATAAAAAAGGCCGATCCCGATTTATCGGGGCCGGCCTAATAGGATTTACCAGTTTTTATTTCATTTCGAGTTTACCCCAGGTTTTAATGAGGAAGGTTGCGCCTGCGACGGCGATCGCGGTGCAGAGTATCGCCAATTTGAATTGGCCGTACATGTAGAAACCGACGGCGAAGACGGTGCTGTAGACGGTGAAGCAGCCCGCGATCATGCAGAGGATTCCGAGGGGCAGGTCGCCCGGTTTTGCGGTTTCGGTTATGGGGTCGCCGTCCTGTGCGGCTTTTTTGATAACGACATCCCAGCCTGGCCCGCCCGGCCGGATAAGGCGGTAGAACTTTCGAAGTGTCTCATGGTCGGCGGGTTTTGTCAGCAGCGTGACGGTCATCCAGCAGGCGGTGGTTATACTTACGCCTAAGATCAGTTCCTGCCATTCGAGCAGATTGAGAATTTCGTTATTTTTGAGAACGACAAGAGTAAGTGCGACAACGAACGAGACTATCATACCGGTGATCTCGGTAAGGGCGTTGATCCGCCACCAGAACCATCGGAGTATGAATATCAGGCCTGTGCCGGCGCCTATCTGGAGCAGGATATGGAAGGCCTGAAGTGCGTTTTTCAAAATCAAGGCTATAATCCCCGCCAGCAGCATCAGTACTACCGTTGAGATTCTGCCGACCATTACGAGCTCTTTTTCGGTCGCTTCGGGTTTTAGGAATCTTCTGTAGACATCGTTTACCACGTAAGAGCTTCCCCAGTTCAGATGCGATGCCATTGTGGACATATAGGCGGCCACCAGTGAGGCGACTACAATGCCGAGCAGTCCGTGCGGCAGGAATGTCAGCATTGCGGGATAAGCGAGGTCGTTTTTAAGTATATTTTCCGGTATGTGCGGAAATGCTACTTTCAGGCTTGCCAGATCCGGGAAGACAATCAGTGAGGCCAGTGCGACTATTATCCAGGGCCATGGCCGCAGCGCATAATGGCAGCAGTTGAATAATAGCGTCGCTCCCATTGCGTGTTTTTCGTTTTTAGCCGAGAGCATTCTCTGGACGAGGTAACCGCCGCCGCCCGGTTCTGCGCCGGGGTACCAGACGCTCCACCATTGTACGGCGATGGGTATTAAAAGTACGGGAATAAAGGCTGACTTATCGGAGAAATCCGGCAGCAGTGAGAGTTTACCGACGACGTTTGGATGGTTTATCAGGTTTGCCAGGCCTCCGACTTCGGGCAGTCGGCAGGCAACTACCGCGGCCATAACCGCTCCGAACATAGCGAAGGTGAAGAGGAAGAAGTCTGTTATAAGGACCGACCTGATACCGCCGAGGCCGCAGTAAAGCACGGTGACAACCAGGGCCACGGAGATCGACGCGAACGGTGAGAGGTTAAGCAGGACGCCGCCGATTTTAATGGCGGCGAGCGAGACCGCGCCCATTATCATAACGTTGAAGAATACGCCGAGATAGATTGCGCGAAAGCCGCGGAGGAATGCGGCTGTTTTGCCGCTGTAGCGGATTTCGTAGAACTCGATATCGGTCATTACGCTGGAGCGGCGCCAGAGTTTTGTGTAGACAAAGACGGTGAGCATCCCGGTCAGCAGAAAGGCCCACCAAAGCCAGTTACCTGAGACTCCGTGGGTTCGCACGAGGTCAGTGACCAGGTTCGGCGTGTCGGTGGAGAAAGTCGTCGCAACCATCGAGATACCGAGCAGCCAGAACGGCATACTTCTGCCGCCGAGGAAATATTCGGCTGAGCTGCTGCCTGCGCGCTTCGAGACGATCACGCCGATCATCAGGATGACGACAAAAAAGCCGACTACGATCGACCAGTCAATTGGTTGTAAAAGCATAAAATACTCCTTTATCTGAAACCTTTGTTTATATTGCGGTCGGGTGATTATAGTTTACCGGCTTTGGTGCGACAAGAACTTTTAGGGACTTATCTTTTGCTCTTTTGGCAGGGGCTTGCTGGTCAACAGGGCGATTCCGCGGCCTTTATTGCCGGCGGCGCAGTAGAACATATAGTACGTATCGTTTTTGGGGTTATAGATAAGTGTTGTTTTGTGGGCGGCGTGGCTGTCAAGACCTGTGGGATGTCCGCCTGCTTTATAAAGCGGCACGGGGTGGCGAGTCCAGTGCAGCAGGTCTCTTGAAAATGCCGCCATTATATGTTCGCCGCCTTTGCCGACGCCGAAATATATCATTACCCAGTGGTCGCCGTCGCGAAAGACCTTGGGATCCGAGCAATAGAGACTGTCGTAAGAGCCGGCGTGGCCTGTTCGCAGGATAGGGCTTTTCGGGTATCTTTGCCATGTGAGAAGATCGTTCGAGAATGCCAGGCCGATTTGACCGCCGCCCGAGCCGTAGGCGTTGTAGAAGTTCCAGAATTTTCCATCGTGTTCGAGCAGCCAGGGTTGATAGATCGTATCTTTTTCCCAGTCGGCGGCGCCATCGATAGAAAGAATCGGTTTATCATTGCTTTGGCGGTGCCAGGTGACGCCGTCATCGCTCCAGGCCGCACCCTCGGCGCCGGGTCCGAGTTCGTAACCTCCCTGGCGGAGGTAGCAGCCGTAGAGCACGCGGTATTTGCGTTTGAATTTTTTTAGTTTGCCGATTTTATCGAGGTCGTAGGATTCGAAGAGTGCTCCGCCGAAGGTAACGCCGCCGTGATCGAAGGTGCCGAGTTTTCCGAAGCTCATCACAAGGCCTTTGGGCTGCCAGTTTACCAAGTCATTACTTTGAGCTGCCGCGGTCTGGTAGCCTCTGCCGTCGTAGCCGAGGTACCACATGTGCCACTTCTCATCGTCGATGCGGTAGATCAGGGGGCAATCGGTGTGGTGGAAGTTTAGTCCGTCGTTGGGGCTGGGGTCTATGACGAATTTATCGTAATAATGCCAGTTGCGGAACTTTGCCGACCAGGAGTCGAGCGTGTCACGGTCGATGGTATATTTGTCGGTATCTTTACCGACTTCGGCGGCCGAATCGATACCAAAGGCTGTGATGACGAGCAGGCAGGAGATGATTATAAAAATTATCTTTCTCATTTTTGTGGCCAGTCGTCTGATTTTATGTCTTAATCCAGTGTGACTTGGTCCTGGTATGCCGGGACGGTTACGTTCCAGCCTGTTTGTTCTTTGACATAGGCGCCGAATTTATTTGCGCTTTTGAATTCGCCGTGGACCACGAAGACTCTTCGCGGCGGGGTTTTAAGGGCTTTTAGCCATTCGAGCAGTTCGCGGGAGTCTGCGTGGGCGGAAAAGCCGTTTATTTTTACTATTTTTGCCCTGATATCGCGTTTCTGGCCGAGAATTCTTGCCTGTTCGGCTCCGTCTACGATGTGTCTGCCGAGTGTTCCGACAGCCTGGTAGCCGACGAACATTATCGTATTTTCGCCCCGGCTGATATTATTTACGAGGTGGTGTTTTACCCTGCCGCCGGTACACATACCCGAGCCGGCGATCACCATTATCGTCTCTTTTATAAAGTTTATCGCTTTTGATTCTTCGGATGAACCGGTTACCTGCAGGCCGGGCAGGTTGAAGGGCGAGTGGTGGTTTTTGACCATTTCGGTGGTCTCGGCGTCGTAGAGTTCGGGGTGTTTTTTGAAGACCTCGGTTATCCGTGATGCCATTGGGCTGTCGAGGAAAATTTTCAGGCGCGGTATTTCATTGGCCTGAATTAGTTCATTTAGATAATAGAGGATATCCTGTGCGCGTTCGAGCGCGAAGCTCGGGACAATGATATTACCGCCGGCTCTTTTCGTGGAGTTTATTACATCGGCGATCTGTTTTTTTATGTCGCCTTTATCCTTGTGGACCCTGTCGCCGTAGGTGGACTCGATGAGGACATAGTCGGCCTGGTCGAAGACGGCCGGGTCGTTGACGATGGGCCTGTCGGTTCTGCCGATGTCGCCGGAGAAGAGGATGGTTCTTTGTTTGCCGTCAGCGGTGACTTTCAGTTTTATTATCGATGAGCCGAGTACGTGACCGGCGTCGTGGAAGGTAGCTTCGATACCGTCGGCAATATTGATTTTCTGTTGGTATTCGACGGGCGAGAAGAAGGGGAAAGTTTTTTCGGCGTCTTCGATAGTGTAGAGAGGCACTTCGGGGTATGGGCCTTTGCGTCCCTCTTTTTCGTGTCGTTTTCGTTTGAATTCGGCGTCTTCGGTTTGAATCTTGGCCGAATCCAAAAGTATTATCCGGGTGATCTCGGCGGTTGCTTCGGTACAGTAGATTTTGCCCTTAAAGCCTTCCCTGACGAGTTTGGGCAGCAAGCCGCAATGATCGAGGTGTGCGTGGGTCAGAAGTACCGCGTCGATGCCGGCGGGCGGGAATGGGAACGGGTCCCAGTTTCTGTTGATGAAATGTCTTTCCTGGTAGAGTCCGCAGTCGACCAGGACGCTCGCGGAGTTGGCCTGGAGCAGATGCCGTGAGCCGGTTACGTTCTGGGCCGCTCCTAAGAAGCTGAGTTTTATATCCATTGTTTGTTCACCTTGATTTAGTTAGTCAAATAAAGAATTCTACTCGCAAAAGCGTCATAAAACAAGAGTTAGTTCGGTTTGTAGGTGGACTATTTTGCCCTCGCTGGTGGGAATTTAAGGATTTTTCCTTTGAAAAAGGTGCAGGGCTCCTTCCCTTACCGAGCGCAGATAGTCCGTGACCGCCCGGATGGGGCAGAGAAAATTGCACCATGGGCGGGTAATAAATAGCGAAGCCAAAAGTGTGACCGCCAGCAGGGCAAAATGTGCTTTTGAGCCTGTCAGACTAAAAAGCGTACCTGAAACCTCATAGTTATATAGGCTGGGGTTGCGGTAGACAAGGGCCACTATTATTGCGGCCAAAGCTAAAAATCTCTGTATATGGCGCAGGTATGAATAATAGCGGCCGGTGATCCGGATTTTGGTGTGGCCGATGACGGCCAGGCACATCTGCGCCGAGCCGAAGGGGCAAAAGCTTTCACAGTATGGATTTTTGCCGAAAAGTACTACCGGCAGTATAACGCCCGCGATGAGCAGATACCAGTAAAGATTGAGCCGCCAATTGGGCCAGTAGCCGGTAAGCAGCGAGTTGATGTTCACAAGGGTGATGGGGTTATTGTATAAAAATCCCAAGAATACCAGTCCTGTCAGAAGTGACAGCCATCGCAGGGCCTTTTTATATTTGAATTTTTCGAGGTAAATGGCAAAACCTGCCAGATAAAGCAAGATCAGAACAGCTTCGGGGGCCGCGAATTTGAGGGGCGGTTTCTTTTCGGGTGGTAATTTCAGGTTCAAAGGCCCGGCGGCGAGGCTTCTCGATGCCCGGCAAAGAGAGTTGGTCAGCGCTTCGAGGCTGCGCGTTGCGCCGGTGACGGCGATCACGTCATTTCCGATGACAAAGGGGGCGGTACAGTTCTTATTTACCAGTTGAGCGGGTAAATTTTTCGACGAGAGCTTTTGAAAAAAAGCGGGCGATTCCTTGTGGTCAATGATCACAATATTCGTAATTTTGCCTTTTGTGTCAAATGCCGCGGCAATCTTCATCGGCCCGCCGTAGCCCATCGCCTCGCCCAGAGCTACATAACCGGCAAGCTGCTCACTGCTGTTGGCATCGATAGCGGCATAGATATCGTCGGGCAATTTTTCGAAGTTTTGCGCGAGGGGCATTGCCTGGGTTAACAGGGCCGACACGTCGCTGTTGTATCGATATGTGCCGACCAGCCAGGCGGTGATAATTGTTAAGGGAACCAGCAGTGTCAGGAAAAGCTTAGATTTTTTCATTGACTTGGTCAGACTTTTTTGGCTTGGCGCCTATCAGCAGCAGACGCCATACAACTGCCGCCGATATCACTGTTATCAGGCCGAAGATTATTGCGCCGGTCAGGGCGGCTTGCGGTTCGTTTTCGCCGAGGCTTGTACCGACAAATGCTATGGAAAAGCCGAAGAATATCAGCCATCCTATTAAAAAAGGCCACTTCCAGAAAGGCATCGGTATGCCGCGATCCTGCGCCCAGGTTTTGAAGCCGATGATGACCAGGCACGCCAGGATACCTTCGAAGAACCAGAAAAAACCGGTATTGAAAAATTGCATAGTTTTTTGTCCTTAGAATTCGATAAAATCCTCGCTCCTGAGCCACCAGGGAGGTTTTCTGTAAGTAGCATTTTCTCCGCCCATCGATGGTATGTAATATTTCTCGGGGTCGGGGCCGGGGTAAAGGCGTTTTTGCAGGCCTGTGAGGGCCTTGTGCGACAGGCCTGTGGGATCCAGGGCCAGGCCCTTGAGGGCGTTGACGTGGAGCCAGTTGGATTTTCTTGTGAAGGGGCATACCGCGACGCAGAGCCGACAGCCCAGGTTTCCCAGTGTTGAGTACCAGAAGTTGTGGCACTTTGTGCTGTTTAAGCGGTATCTTAAATAGCCACGGATTTGCTCTTTATCACCGTAAGTGATCGCCCCGCTTGGGCAGTTTTCGGCGCAGATCTTGCAGGTTTTGCAGAACTCCTGGACGCCGAACTCTATCGGTTTGTCGGGTTTCATCGGCAAGCTGGTGGTGATTATCGAAGGACGGAAGTTACAGCCCAATTCCGGTGTGACGACGATGGAGTTGCGTCCCTGTTCACCGATACCGGCGTCGACGTGTATGGGCGGTACCATCAGGTCGTAATTCGTGCCGGGGGTATGCGGCCGGGCCGGATAACCTAACTGCCTGATGAAAGACGCCAGCCGAAAGGCAACTATCCGCGACCTTGAATACGCGTCGTAGCTTGTTCCGTAGGTCGGATTCGCGTAAAGCGGATCCCACGACATCGGGACCCCGACGACTATCGCGTATTGCCAGTGCTTCGGGACCTCGACGGGTTTGTCGGGATCGAAGCCCCTGCCGGGCATCGGGTATTTGTAGACCCAGTCGGGATTTAGTTTCGTGATGCCGACAAGGGTGGAACCGAATTCGTGCGCGATCTTTTTTATAAGGGCGGATGTCTTTTCGGGACTCTTCATTATAAGTGGTACCGTCGGCTCGCCGAATTCCTCTCCACGCGGGAAATCGGATATTTCAGGCGGCTGGTCTATCGGAGGCGGCGATACCGCGCCCATGGCGTTCGACCAGGCGTTGGATATTATGAATTGATTCGCGTATTTTTCGGTGTCGGCCTTTTCTTTCGGGCGAATTTCCTTTAGCAGGTAAAGGTCGAGTTCGAGGAGATCGGGATAGGCCTTGTAAAAATCGCGCAGATAGTTATCGAGGCCGTCAACGCCTTTCTCATCATCCCACTGCCGGGCGAGGGTGTCATATCTTGGGAAGATCACCTCTGTCCTGGCGTCGGGTCTGCTGGTGGGGCCGACTACTTTATAATGCGGTTTATCGACGTGGTAGCGTTTTCTGTCGATCTGGAAAGCGCCCTCGAAGGCCTCGCAGGCGGTATAGCTGGCGGGGTCTCTGCCGGCCTGGTAGCCGAACATACCCAGTCCTGCGCCCCCGGCCGCCGCGCTTGCGGCGCCGGTAAACTTTAGGAACTGCCTTCGGCTGAACTTTTTTCCGGATTCGGGGTTTTCCATATTAACTGCCTCATT
>CAYNKU010000026.1:0-2256 GCA_964397865.1 uncultured Pirellulales bacterium
GGTAATAAGTCCGGCGAGTTCGTCGTTTTCATTAATGAGCAGCAGTTTTTCAACTTTGTGTTTCTGGAGAATTTCCTTTGCCAACTCGAGCGTTGTATCGGCGGGGCCTGTGACAAGGTTTGTCTTTGTCATTACGGTATTTATACTGACGTCGTAGTCCTTGAGGAATTTGAGGTCTCTTCTGGTTAGGATGCCCCTTAGCTTTTTGCCCTCGACGATAGGAATCCCCGAGACGTTTTGTTCGTTCATCAGATCCCGCGCTTTTTTAACCGGTTCGGCGGGCGTGAGCGTTACCGGGTCGAGGATTATACCGTTTTCGGAGCGTTTGACCTTCGCGACTTCGAGCTTCTGTTCGTCGATCGTGAGGTTTTTGTGGATGATCCCGATCCCTCCTTCCTGTGCCAGGGCGATCGCCAGGGCCGATTCGGTAACGGTATCCATGGCGGCGGAGACAATGGGGATGTTTATAGTGATATTTTTGGTCAAGTGGGTGCTTGTCTGGGCCTGGCTCGGTACAAAATCACTTTTCGCGGGGATGAGCAAAACGTCGTCAAAGGTAATAGCCTGGGCTATGATCTTTTTATTATGCATTTTGATCTCCGGATAAAAACAAGTATAAGCTAACGGGCCGCCTGAGTTTGAAGGGTAAGTATAATACAGCCCCGCCGGGTCGTCAAAGGTATTTTTGCGGCTGGGGGGTTCGTCATTAAACGAGAAGTGAGGCTGAAAACAAAGTTTTTTACTTGCAGAAAGATCAAAATAAAGTAAACTTACCTTCGAATGGACGAAATTATGGGTCGGTGCCCGAGTGGCTAAAGGGGACGGGCTGTAAACCCGTTAGCGAGAGCTTACGGTGGTTCGAATCCACCCCGGCCCATTGTTTTTCTTCGAGAACATTTATCCAAGACCCTCCTAAAGGATTACACTTTAAAATCTTATGTATTTTACAAAAACCCCCGACCGCATGAATAAACTCGCTGCATTGTTTTTGTCGGCTCTTTTTCTGCTTGCCGGCTGCGCCGGTTATGGTCCTGAAAATCACTGTCCCTTTACCCCCCGGCCGGGCGATTTGCTTTTTCAGGACCTCGATTGCGGTGAACTCTGCGAGGCGATAGAGAAAGTCACCACGGGCTATGACGGTGCGGATTTTTCGCATGTCGGCGTGGTCGCTGAGTCCGAAGCCGGCGAACTGATCGTTATCGAAGCTGTCACCGAGGGTGTGACGGCGACACCGCTGGCCGAATATCTCAGCCGCAGTTTAGATGACCAGGGCCGACCGAAAATCGCCGTCGGCAGGCTCAAAAAGCCTTATCGCCATTTGATAGGCCCTGCCCTTGAAGAAGCATTTAGCCTGATAGGAAAACCTTATGATAAACCCTTTGTCGTCGGTAACGATGCGTATTACTGCTCGGAACTGATCTATGAAATTTTTCTGCGAGCCAATAAGGGCAAACCCGTATTCGAACTGGCCCCGATGACATTCAAAGACCCCGAAAGCGGCACTATTTTTCCAGCCTGGCAGGGGTATTTCTCAAAATTGGGGATTTCGGTGCCGGAAGGGCAGCCGGGCATCAATCCCGGCGGCATCAGTCTTTCGCCCGCGATTGTCATTATTCATACCTGCGCACCGCTCGGCGAGCGGTAAAAAAAACCGTAAGCAGCTTTTTTGCCAAAAAAAGCCGTCCTGCCCCGTCTCCTGACCTCAAATAGCAAAATAATGTTAATATAAGGCTTTAGTATTATATCTCTTAAGGCCTCGCTTTGAGATAATAATGCAGCAGTATTTTGCGCAAGATGTGCGTAGTTTTTGTGAAATGGAAATTGTATGAAACTCGATCCTTTGACAATGAAAGACTGGCAGATAGCCGAAGCTGCCGAGAAATCGATGAAACCTCTTGACCGGCTCGTCGAAGAACTTGGCTTAGAAAAAGATGAACTGCTGCCGATGGGCAGACAGCTTGCGAAAGTCGATTACGCCAGGGTACTGGAGCGTCTGAACCCTAAAAAAAGCTCGCTTGCCAAATATATCGACGTCACAGCCATTACGCCCACGCCGCTCGGCGAGGGCAAAACCACCACGGTGATTGGGCTTATAGAAGGTTTGGGTAAGTTAGGCAAGAATGTCACCGGCGCGATCCGCCAGCCCAGCTCGGGTCCGACCTTTAATATCAAAGGTTCCGCGGCCGGCGGCGGTCTGGCGCAGTGTATACCGCTGGTTCCTTTTTCGATCGGTTTTACCGGCGATATCGACTGCAT
>CAYNKU010000026.1:2356-15391 GCA_964397865.1 uncultured Pirellulales bacterium
AGTGTATACCGCTGGTTCCTTTTTCGATCGGTTTTACCGGCGATATCGACTGCATTACAAACGCCCATAACCTCGCGATGGTCGCCTTGACCGCCCGGATGCAGCACGAAAGAAACTATGACGATGAAAGGCTCGCGAAGAGTAATCTCAAGCGCCTCAATATAAACCCCGACCGTGTCCAGCTCAGATGGGTACTCGATTTTTGTGCCCAGAGCCTGCGAAACATTACTATCGGCCATGGCGGCAAGATGGACGGCTACCATATGGAATCGGGCTTTGCGATTTCCGCCAGCAGCGAGTTGATGGCAATTCTTTCGGTCGCAAAGAATTTAAAAGACCTTCGCACCCGGATATCGAAGATAGTTGTTGCCTATGACAAGCTCGGTAATGAAGTCACCACCGCCGACCTCGAAGTTGACGGCGCGATGACGGCCTGGATGCTCCAGACGCTCAATCCGAGTCTGATACAGACGATCGAGGGCCAGGGCGTATTTGTTCATGCCGGGCCTTTTGCGAATATCGCTATCGGGCAAAGTTCGATTATCGCCGACACTGTCGCTACAAGGCTTTCAGAATATCACATAACAGAAAGCGGCTTCGGCTCGGATATCGGATTCGAGAAATTCTGGAACTTAAAGTGCAGAACCTCGGGTCTTAGGCCCGACGCGGTTGTGATCGTCGCCACTATAAGGGCGCTGAAAATGCACGGCGGAGGGCCAGCCGTAAAACCAGGCGCGAAGTTGAGCGAAGAATACACGAAAGAAAACCTCGAACTTTTGGAAGCCGGCTGTGACAACCTTATCGCACATATAGAAATCGTTAAAAAAAGCGGCGTTAGGCCTGTCGTGTGTATCAACGGCTTCAGTACCGACACAAAGGCCGAGGTCGAATTTGTCCGCAAGGTTGCCGAGGAAAACGGAGCTTTGGCGGCATATTCGGAGCACTGGCTGAAAGGCGGCGACGGCGCGGTAGAACTGGCGGAAGCTGTTATCCAGGCCTGTGAGGAAGAGAATAATTTCAGTTTCCTCTACGAACTGGATATGCCGCTTAGAAAGAAGATAGAATTGATCGCTACCGAAGTCTATGGCGCCAGCGGGGTTACATACAGTCCCAGGGCCCTGAGAAAAGCCAAGACCTTCGAGCAAAACGGCCAGGCAAAGGAGATGGGGACCTGTATGTTAAAGACACATCTTAGTCTCTGTCACGATCCGAACGTAAAGGGCAGGCCTCGCGGGTGGGAGCTTCCCATCAGTAATTTTATGGTCTACAAGGGTGCGGGCTTTATCGTGCCGGTAGCGGGCGATATCAAACTTATGCCCGGCACGGCTTCCAACCCGGCGTTTAGAAGAATCGATGTCGATACCGATACAGGAAAAGTCACCGGCATGTTTTAAGCTGGCTCGTGGAAGAGCATTTGCGTATACTCTGCGCAGGTATTTTGTAATCTTCGAAAAAAATAAAGGTGAAAAATGACAGCAAAGATAATTGATGGCAAACAAGTTGCCGCCGACATCCGGGCCGAACTAAAGGCAAAAGCTGCGGACCTTAAAGAGAAAAACGTAGTGCCGGGCCTTGGGGTTATCCTCGTCGGTGAAGATCCCGCCTCGCAGTCTTATGTTACCGCAAAGGAGCGCGCCTGTGAGGAGATCGGCATTTTCTCCGACGATAACCGTCTGGGAGCCGATACGAGCCAGCAGGAGTTGATGTCGCTTATCAACCGCATGAACGACGATCCAAAAATAAACGGCATACTTGTGCAACTGCCCCTGCCGGGACATCTTAACGAGTCAGAGGTTCTGCTTGCGATCAAGCCCGAAAAAGACGTGGATGGTTTTCACCCGATGAATGTCGGCAAGATGGTCGCGGGCGAAAAGGCCTTTTTGCCCTGTACGCCGCATGGGATTATCCAACTACTATTGCGAAGCGGCGTAAAGATAGAGGGCTCGCACATAGTCATAGTCGGCAGAAGCAATATCGTCGGTAAACCCATCGCCAATATGCTCATCCAGAAATCCGCTACCGGTAACGCCACCGTGACCGTCTGCCATACCAGGACTAAAGACCTCGCCTATCATACAAAGCAGGCGGATATCGTCATCGCTGCCGCGGGCAGGCCGAATACGATTACCGCTGACATGATAAAAGAAGGGGCTGTAGTGATCGATGTCGGCGTCAATCGCGTAGCGGATGAAACGAAAAAACGCGGCTATCGCCTCGTCGGCGATGTGGACTTCGAAGCGGTAAAAGAAAAGGCGTCTTTGATTACACCCGTTCCCGGCGGGGTCGGCCCGATGACAATAACTATGCTGCTTTATAACACAATAGCTTCAGCCGCAATCGCCGCGGGCCTGGAAATATGATTTTAAAAAATCGTTCGACGCGACCGAGGGTAATATATGAATCAAAGAAAGGGCCTTGATTAATTTGAACCTTCCCTCTGAGCTATCATACACCTATGTCGACACTAACTCGAAGCTGAATGATCTTGTCAGCCGTCTCGCCGGCGCCAAGAGAATAGCCCTGGATACCGAAGCCGACAGCCTTCATCACTTCTACGAAAAAGTCTGCCTGATACAGTTGACGCTGAAAAAGAAAAATTACATCATCGATCCGCTCTCGGGTATCGACCTGACCGGATTTTTCAAAATTCTTTCTGGAAAACCGCTTATCCTTCACGGCGCCGACTATGATTTGCGGATGCTGCTTGGTGGTTTTGGTTTTCGCCCGCGCGGCGAAGTTTATGACACGATGCTGGCCGCCCAGCTTTTAGGGTACAAGCAGTTCGGTCTGTCGAGCCTTATCGAGCGATTCTTCGGGATAAAAACGAGCAAGCAGCCGCGAAGGGCTGACTGGTCACGCCGACCTGTCTCGCCGAGGCTGCTCGAATACGCCTGCGGCGATACCTTTTATTTAGAAGAGCTGGCGAAATTACTGGAGAGTAAACTTCGCGCATTAGGTCGATGCGAGTGGCGGCGGCAAAGCTGCGAACGCCTGGTAAAAACGACAGCCCGGCGTAAACAGCGCAAAGACCCCAATGCCTGGCGAATAAAAGGCTCCCGTAAATTAAGGCCTCGGGAACTGGCGCTGCTCTATCATCTGTGGCACTGGCGGCAGGAGCAGGCAAAAAGAACCGACCGTCCCCCTTTCAAGGTGATGACCAATGCCCTGATGCTCGAGCTTTGCGTATGGTCGGCTGTGCAAAAGAAAATAGATCTGTCAAAAGGCCCGAAGCTGCCTCGAAACTGTGTTAAAGCCCGGCTAAAGAGTCTCCAAAAAGCAATTGAAGCCGCACTTGATACGCCCGAGGCGTACCTGCCCGGCCAGTTAAGGCGCAGCGATATCAATGACACCGCCCCGAACTGCAAAATTACAGCCGATGCGCTTAGAAAAGAATGCGAGACACTCGCGAGGCAACTGGCGATCCCGCCTCAGATTCTTGCTCCGCGTGCGACTCTTACCGCTATCGCGAGAAAACGCCTGAACACTTCGAGCAAGCTCATACAATCGGGCCTTGTTATGCCGTGGCAGGTGGAGACACTTTTGCCGGCTATCAAACGCGTATTTAAAGATTAAAGGCACCTTTGAAAATTCGTAAATGGCCGCAATTTCACTCTGTCTGAGGGGTCTTTGGGGCTTATCTTCTTGCAATTTGTCGCTTTTGGGTGTATAGGTTATACAGTTGTTGCCGGAGAGGTGTCCGAGCGGCTTAAGGAGCCGGTTTCGAAAACCGGTGTGCCCTGTTAGGGTACCGCGGGTTCGAATCCCGCCCTCTCCGGTTTGAGCAAAGCTCAAACAGAGCAGGTGAGCAGTAGAGCAGGTGAACAGGTGGGACGAATCAGCATACGCTGATATGAGATTGCAATATTGAAAATCCGATCACCTGCGGTCAACTGTTCAACTGTTCAACTGTTCAAAATAGAATAAGCATGCGGTTGATTGATTTTGTTTCTCTATACAAACTCGTCTGTAAATTATTGTAATTAACCGGGAGATTTCCTCTGGTGCGAATCGCTTTGGGACAATTCAATGCCGTCGTCGGCGATCTGGGCGGCAACTGCGCGAGGATGAGAGAGATTTATTCCGAGGCGGTGAAAAACGACGCGGATGTGGTAGTATTTCCGGAGATGGCCCTTTGCGGCTACCCGCCGGAGGATCTGCTTTACAAAAATCACTTTCTTGGTGATTGCCTCTCCAGCCTTGAGGGACTTGCCGAGTCCTGCGGGGAAAAAACTATAATAACCGGTTTTGCCGAAAGCTGTCAGGGTGATATTTACAATTCCGCCGCCGTTTTGCAAAAAGGTCGTATAGTAAAAGTTTACCGCAAGGTAAAACTTGCGAATTACGGCGTATTCGATGAGCAGAGATATTTCAAGGCCGGCTCGGAACCCGTGACCGCTAACGTGGGCGGGCTAAATATCGCTCTGACTATTTGTGAGGATATATGGGATATTGAGTGGCTGGGGGAGTTCTTCGATTCCGCCGAACCGATACAAATGGTTCTCAATATCTCCGCATCGCCTTTTCATGTGGGAAAGACCGCCCGTAGAGAACAAAAGCTCAGTCTCTGCGCCAAAAAATTCAATTGCGCCGTTTCATACTGCAACCTCACAGGCGGCCAGGATGAACTGGTCTTTGACGGCCGAAGTATGCTGGTCGACTCCGACGGGAAAATCTGTGCCTCAGCGGCCGCCTTTAAGGAAGATTTGCTTATTTCAGATGTCGAAGCATCCGACGAGAAAATCCGGTTCCAGCCTGTATCGCCCACCGAAATCCACGGTCTTGATGAACTTGAGGAAATCTATCAGGCCCTTGTGTTGGGAACACGCGACTATGCACGCAAAAACGGTTTTGAGAAAGTGCTGCTCGGTCTCAGCGGCGGAATAGATTCTTCTCTTGTCGCCGCGATAGCCGCTGCTGCTTTAGGCCCGGAAAATGTGGTTGGTGTTACTATGCCTTCGAGATTCAACAGCGCCGAAACAATAACCGATGCAGGCAGGGTCGCGGAAAATCTCGGTATCGAATTTTTGACGATACCCATCGAACCGGTGCTCGAGCGCTTCGACGAATCCTTGCAAGCCGTCGCCGGCTGGGACAGCCGAGGCACAGCTTACGAAAATCTCCAGGCCAGAATTCGCGGCTCGATCCTGATGTCACTTAGTAATCAATTCGGCTATCTGGTCCTGACAAGCGGCAACAAGAGCGAAACCGCGGTGGGATACACGACGCTTTACGGCGACACCGCGGGCGGCTTTGCGGTCATAAAGGACGTGCCCAAAACAATCGTTTACCAACTGGCTCGATACATAAACAAGATAAATAACAAAGAGGTTATTCCCGCCGAGGTGATCGCTCGTCCGCCGAGCGCCGAACTTAGCGCCGGCCAGAAAGACAGCGACTCACTGCCGGATTATGAGCTGCTCGATGAGATACTAAAGGGTTATGTGGAAGAAGATAAATCCGCCCGGCAGCTAACAAGCGCCGGCCTCGACGCCGAAACCGTTCGCCGGGTTATCCGAATGGTCGACCGCAACGAGTACAAAAGAAGACAATCTCCGCCCGGAGTTAAGATTACACCGAAGGCCTTCGGAAAGGATCGCCGACTGCCTATTACAAACCGTTACAGTTCCTTCGATACGAGGTAGAACAATTATTCGGCACCTTCCTATGATATCATCGAGACGAAGAAAATTTACTTTAATCGGCCTGCTGCTGTATTGGCCGGCGATTTTTATATTCGCACACATCCCGATTCCGCAGGTCGTTCGAAGGGCCGGCGTTTCGGATAAAAGTCTTCACTTTCTGGCTTATTTTGTTCTCACCTGCCTGCTGTGGCTGGCGGTCAGTCCGAACAAAAAGGTCAATTGGCGAAAAGCCGCCGTATGGTGGATACTTGTCGTGGTGGTATGGTATGGCGTTATCGACGAACTGTTGCAGGCCCGCGTCGGACGAAGCTGTGACTTGGCTGATTTTATTGCCGATATAATCGGGACTTTCTCCGGCCTAGTACTCGTGAGTGTTTTTTCTTTCTGGCCGGCGGTTGTGGCGGTGACGGCTGTGGCGATATTTATTATGTCAAGCCTGGCGAAAGCCAATCTCTTCGAACTGATGCCGGTAACAAATGTAATATTGCATCTGGCGGGTTACGCTTTCTTCACGCTTGTCTGGCTGCGCTATCTGCGCAATAGTTTCGGTCTGAAACTACCGGCACTAAAACCGCTGGTGGCCGGCCTGGCCGGGCCGTTTGCGCTTTTAATAGTCGTAAGGATTTTCTGTCTGATCGTTGCCAGGCCTTTCGATACAAGGGGGATTATTGTTGCCCTGGTTTCTATATTGTCGACGGCGGGGGTTGTTTTTGTTTTAGAGAAGCACAAAATCAAAAAACAACTCAAAAAGTAATCTTTATCGCTTTTCAAAGGGTGTATACAGGGGATCGCCTATCAGGACAAGCTGCCAGGAATTAAAGGGCTTGGTTCTGTAGAAGGCTTCGACAAGACATCGGCCGTTAAACAGTTCGAGAAAGAAGACCTTCGGCTCGGGAAAGGCGATAAGATAGGGCTCATCAACCGGGCCCAGCGTCGCGGTAATGCCGTCAGCGAGCATAGCGGCGCACCACCCTCCGCCCGCGCCGCTGCGAAGATCGGCAGCCTCGAAGCTCGCTATATGAAAACCCACCGCGCCGTCGACAAAGTCAAAGGCATCGATGTAATTTTTCAGACTGTACCAGCCACAATAGATTGCCGTTTGCGGACACTCGCCTGGCGCAAAGAGCTTTTCGGTTTCTTCGAGCTTTACGGGCATATTTGTCCTGAATCTTGCCAGCATCGCCAAGTCCCTGAGGGACTGGTCGTAATAACCGAACGAATGCCTGAGTCTGTTATATTCGATTCCCCGCGAGTCGATATAAACTCCGCCGGTAAGTCCTTTTGTTTCAGCCGTCAGGGCCTTATCGACGAGTCCTTTGGCTATAACTTCGTTCGGCCCGTCAAGCCTGCTGACCATAACCGTGCTGGTTTCAAGCGGCAAGGTGCTGCTGCTGAGATTATTCTTTTGCCATTTGTATAATTCGTATTCGCCGAAAAGAACCATCGACAATTCACTGTCCACCGAAGCGGATGTCTGCTCGCCGGTGAACCTGGCTATATCCGACTTGAGTTCTTCGATGTTACGATCGATCTTTTTTTTCAAAAAGGCAAAGTTCTGCGGCTTTTCGCTATCTAATTCTTCCAGTCTTTTCTTTTGCAGGGTCAGTAGTCTGTTTAATTCGCTGAGCTTATCCTTTTCACTGGTGAGATGTCCGCGCGGCCCAACTTTGAAAGGCACACCGAAGGTGGTCAACAGGCATTTGATCTTACCGGTGAATTTCTCGCTGGTGAGCTTTTCGCGAATCGGCCGGGCGAGTTTGGTTTCGTAGTCGGCTCTGCCTATAATACCGGTTTTAGACCGGCCGAGGGAAAACTCGATGATATTTTCCGCCGGTACAACCCTTTTTTCGCAATAGTATTTTGCCAGTTCCACCGAAGCTGCAACATCACTATTTGCTATTACGAGTATTTCTTCCGGTTGTAAAGTCCACCCCGCCGAAGCGACCGTCAGCAGTATAAATGATATGACAAAGATTCTATTCACACTTAAAAAGCTTTTCGAATATTTACCCGATCAATTTTTAATCGCCGAGGAAAGACAGTATTGTATCGGCAACGCAGTCTTTCATCTCATCGGTCAATTCCGGGTAGATCGGAATCGCCATTACTTCCGCGGCGGCTTTTTCGGCCTCGGGCATATCGCCGGGTTTGTAACCAAGATAACCGAAACACTTCTGCAGGTGCATCGGGACGGGATAATATATCTCGCAGCCGATATTGTTTTCCTTCAGATGTGCGACGACTTCGTCGCGACGCGGCAGGCGTATCACGTATTGATTATAGATCGTCACACATTCCGGACTGATATAGGGCGCCTTTACAGCGGTTCCGGCGAATTTTTTATTATAGTATTCGGCGTTTTTTCGTCTTGCCGCCGACCACTCGTCGAGATGCGGCAGTTTCACGAGAAGTGCCGCCGCCTGGATCGGGTCCAGCCGGAAGTTTCCGCCGATATAACTGTGATAGTATTTGGGCTCGCTGCCGTGATTACGCATTATCATAAGTCGATGATGAAAGTCCTCGTTGTTGGTAACGATCATTCCCCCGTCACCGATACCGCCGAGATTTTTACTGGGGAAGAAGCTGAAACATCCCGCAAGACCTATGCTTCCTGATTTTTTACCCTTATAAGTGCTGGAAATCGATTGCGCGGCATCCTCTATAACGGCAATATTGTGTTTATCCGCCACGGCCATGATCGGGTCCATATCCGCCACCTGGCCGAAGAGATGAACCGGCATGATCGCTTTGGTTTTTTCGGTAACAGCCTGGGCGATCAGTTCGGGGTTGATATTATATGTCCGCGGGTCGATATCGACAAATACCGGTTTTGCGCCTGTCCGGGCGATACAGCCGACGGTCGCGAAAAAAGTAAAAGGTGTCGTAATAACTTCGTCGCCCTCGCCGATATCCATGCTCATAAGACAATTCAAGATTGCGTCGGTGCCGCTCGATACGCCTACCGCGAATTTACAGTCGCTTATCTCGGCGACTTTCGCCTCCAGCTCGGCAACCTTCGGTCCGCCTATGCACCTCTGTGACCTGAGAACCTCCGAGACAGCCGTGGTAATTTCATCTTCGAGCTTGGCATACTGCGCCTTCAAATCAAGTAATGGAACCTGCATTTAATACTCCGTTTGACAATTATAAGTTTGTTTTTTCCGACAGGATTTCAACTATTCTCTCGGCGGCCCTGCCGTCCCAGAACTTCGGCATCTTGCCGGTGACTCGGCCGATAGATTTTACCCTGCGGTAATTTTCGAGTATATCTTCGGTTGTCACTTTGACAAGCCTGTTCGTGCCTTCGGTGATAGTAACGGGTCTTTCGGTATTGGGGCGCAGCGTCATACACGGCACACCCAGTATTGTCGTTTCTTCCTGGATACCGCCCGAATCGGTCATTACAAAAGCGGCATTGTCGATAAGACACAAAAAATCAAGATACCCCGCCGGCTCGATCAGCAAAAGGTTCGGCATCGCCCTGATGCGCTTTTCAAAACCGCTTTCGCTTATATTCTTGCGCGTTCGAGGATGAATTGGAAAGACCAGTTTCAAATCTTTATCGAACTGCTCGAAGGCGGCAATTATTTCTTCGAGTTTTTCGGGATCGTCAACGTTACAAGGCCTGTGCAGCGTAACAACGGCATAATTGCCGGTTGAGATGCCGAGCTTATCGAGTATATCCGAACCGCCTGCCTTTCGGCGATTCGCTAAAAGCGTATCGATCATCACGTTTCCGACAAAGTGCACTTTGTCGGAATCGATGCCATCTCTTGCGAGATTATCAACTGCCGAGGACTCGGTGACAAAGAGCAGATCGCTTAAGCGATCGGTGACTACGCGGTTTATTTCTTCAGGCATGTGTCTATCGAAGCTCCGCAGTCCCGCCTCGACGTGTATCAGCTTCACACCGAGCTTGGCCGCCACCAGTCCGCACGCAACGGTACTGTTGACATCACCGACAACAAGTACATATTCGGGCTTATAGTCCAGCACAACCGGCTCGAACCGTTTCATTATCTCAGCGGTCTGAACCGAGTGACTTGCAGAACCCACTTCGAGATTTATATCAGGTTCCGGGATTTCCAGTTCCTCGAAGAAGAGCCTGCTCATCGTACGGTCATAGTGCTGGCCCGTATGTACTAATAGCGTATCGAAGCCGCCTTTTTTTTCGAATGCCCGAATCAGTGCGGCGATCTTCATGAAATTCGGTCTTGCTCCGCATACGCATATAATCTTTATCATGATTTTGTTTCCGCGATTGGTTTCAGATCGCTTCGGGATTTTTTTTAAAAAATTCGACTATCACCGCCAGCGTTTCATCGAGAGTGGTTTTGGGCTGCCAGCCTATTACGCTTTTAATCTTCTCGATACTCGGGATGCGCCTGGCCATATCGCCTATGGGCCGGCCGTAGGCTTTTTCGTAATCGACAAATTCTTTTTTGCTTTTACTGCCCGTGATTCGGATAATTTTGTCCGCCAACTGCTCGATACTTATCTCCTCGGTCGAGCCGATGTTAAATACACCCCCGATCGCCTTGTCGCAGTCCATAAGATTTTGAATAGCTTCGACGACATCGGCGACATAACAAAAGCACCGCGTCTGCCGCCCTGAGCCGTATATCTGAACCGCCTCATTTTTCAGTGCGCTGCGAACGAATCGCGGCACGACCATTCCGTATCGGCCGGTTTGCCGGGGGCCGATCGTATTGAAGAAACGCATTATCACAACGGGCAGATCGTATTCCTGATAAAAGGCGAGCGCCAGAAATTCATCGACTGCCTTGCTGCACGCATACGACCATCTCGAAAGTTTTGTACTGCCGAGGACTATATCGTCATCCTCTGCAAAAGGGACAGCCTCGCTCTTGCCATAGACCTCGCTGGTCGATGCGATAAGGATTTTCTTCTTGAACCGGTTAACGATATCGAGCACAGCCTGTGTGCCGCCGATATTAGTCTCGATGGTATTGACGGGCCTGTCGGCGATAAGCTGCACACCCACGGCCGCGGCAAGATGAATCACCGCCTCGCAATCCTCGACGACCTCGGCCATCAGCTCGCGATCGTTAATATCGCCCTCTATGAATTTGAATCCCGCGCGGCCCGCGAAAGATTCGGTATTCTTCAAACTGCCCGTACTCAGATTGTCGAGGGCCGTCACCTCTCGGCCGTCTTCGAGAAGCCTTTCACAAAGATAAGAACCGATAAAGCCCGCCCCGCCGGTTACAAGTACGCTCATAAAAAAATCGTCCTTTTAAGCCGTCTGTAAAAAGTTTTTAGATAATCGCCGCCGCCAGCGCCCGCACTGCGCAGTCCCAAAGAGACGAAGCAGGGTCATTCTGCGCTAACCATATCATCAAACCCAATGTTTCTTAGCATTTCTTTTTTGGGGATTTTTATGTCATTACTGCTTGCCGGAGCGGGAATGGTCTCTATGAGAATTCTGGTTTTTTGCGAGGTTTTTTTGTTCCTGGCAGCCTGCCTCGGCGTTTTATTGGCAAGTGCGGGATTGGGCTTGTCCAGCCAGTCCATATAATATTTCCTCATTCGATCCTGAAGAGCAGCCCTGACTTCTTCCGGCAAAGGTTCTTCGACAACATCTTGTTCGTTTTCACGAGCCTCTTCCAACATCTCCTCAACATCCTTGCTCTCATGCTCAAGATAACGAATTCCCTTGATGCCTTCGAGCATGTCAATCAGGCGATCCAGCCTGCCTTCAGAGTTGATCTCGGCTTTAATTTTATTTTTTTGAAAGAATATCCTTGCAAGCAGGGTTGTCTCCATAACCGAATCTTCAGGATTATATTTGAACCATATATACGTATCACGATCTTCATTATAGTCAACATCATCTCTCTGTGAAAGTGTCTTGCGGGCCGACTTCGGGTCGGCACATTTAAAATAGGCTGTAATAAACTCCAGCGGCTGGCCGTCTGTATTAGTCAACTTAGGCCGTACCGGGCCGCTTGTCGCTATCTCGTCATATAAGGCCCAGAGCCTTCCGAATATATGGGCATTCTCCCTGAGCCACCGGGGCGTAGGTTCTGTCGGTAATTTCAACTGCATCAGTTCATCTATCACATCTGTCGAATATAACGCGTTGAATACCGGCCCCGCAATATCAGCAAAATGAAAGTTTCCAGCCGGATAAACCCAGAAAGGTACAATCCAGCCCGGCGTTGCCGTCTCGGACAGCCCCTGATCGTGAATGGTTACTGTTTTGGACAATAGCAGGTCTTTGAGGACAATATAGCCGGTTTCAGCATCGGTTTCTGCGATTTGATACAAACTCGGATACGAATTATTGAGCGATTCAAGCGAAATTCTCAGCGATTCGCCAATATCTTCTGCGAGCAGTTCTTCGGCATAGGTAGGTTTGTTTTTTGATTTCTTGTATGCAAGTGCCGCCCAGGTAACATAAGTGGGCAGCGCCATCATCTCGTCATATTCATCAATATAATACTGCCAGTCTGAATCGCCAAAGAACTTTTTAGCAGGCTTGGTTTTACGCAGGTAATCCGAATCGTGCCAGAATTTAATAAACTTGTTTGTCAGGACTTTCTGTACCAGTTTCCAGTTCTGCAGATCGTCATCAGCCGGAACCACAGACAGGTCGATATCGGGTATTTCAAGAGCCTGGGTTAAATACTTTTCAACGAAGACCGGTAAATCATTGGCAATACTTTCTCGAATATCCTCCGCAACAGGATGTTTCTTCTCATAGCAGACATTGATACCTAATTGCTGAATATCTTTTACAGCATCAAACAATTCTTTCTCGGCTATAATGATTCTCTCCGGCACACCTACGCTCTCCGCGGCATTATCACCACAGAAAACGCCGAACAAAACATCAACGGCCTGGCCGGCATCCATGGGAATAACATCCGCGTGCAAAATATAATGACTCTCTTCTTCGGCGATAGCAAGAATGCAGTTATCATTGTCAGCATCCTCGTTTGTAAAATACACGGGCACAACGACCCAACTTACACTAAGTTTTGGCAGGCGGGATATATCCGGCAGCTCCGATAGGTCATCATATAACATTTCCTCCCTGCACATATCGAGAAGCGCTTCTGATCCGGGAAATGATTTATGTGTTACTTTAACATCCGGCTCTGAAACATCGCCACAAACTTCTATTGTAAATATTTTTGAGCCGCTATCGCTTATTGTTGGGCAGAATTCGCCTTCTTGCTGAGCCTTAATGATGCCTTTAACAATATAGAGCATCAGCTTGATGTCATTGTCTTTTTCGACCATCTGCATCATCTCGCGCGGCCTTTTGGAAATAACGGACGGCAGCCAGTCAGATTTTTCCCCGCGGTAGTTACAGGATTTGAGCCACTTCTTCTCCTCATATTGCATATCCCTGTAATGAACCATG
>CAYNKU010000027.1:0-15339 GCA_964397865.1 uncultured Pirellulales bacterium
GCGGTGCGCTGATGAATTTCAACTGCCAGTACGTTGTTGCCGTCGACGAGTATGGATGGATCGACAGAGAAGTCATAGAACGTATCTTCGGCATCACCGGCGGCAGTCTGCGAGGCCGGCGTCTGATAGTTGTGACCGGTGGGAACATGCTCACGGATAATCTCCTGGCCGTTCAGATATACCACAGCACCATCGTCTCTTAAAAGGCTAATCGTTAAATCGTTATATAGAGCTGCCTCTTCGTCAGGGATATTGAACGTATGTCTGAAGTAGGTAGTGATATATTTATTATCCGGGTCACCGCCGTAACTGACTACCGTAGCTTCGTCACCATCGCCATAGCCTAACTGGGCAGGCCCGGCAGACCAGTCGCTGTCGTTATAGTCCGGCTCGCTCCACGCTGAGCCCTGATCGGAACCGTTGTCGAGATATTTCCACTCTGAGCCGGCTTCAATGACCAGCTCAGCGGCAGGTGTTTCAGGTTCGTCGCCGCCGTCGCTGGAGAAACCGCGTGCTATCAGTTCGAGGTCGAAGCTTATGTCGGAACTTCTGACCCTGTCCTGGTGGATCTCAACGGCAAGTATATTCTCGCCATCGACAAGGAAAGACGGGTCAACAGAGAAGTCATAAAATATATCTTCCTCGTCGCCTGCGACAGTATCTGAGGCCATTGTTAGGTAATTGTGGCCGGTGGGGATGTTTTCGCGGACGATCTCCTGGCCGTTCAGATATACCACGGCGCCATCGTCTCTCAAGAGGCTGATCGTTAATTCATCAAATACCGCGGCCTGGCCCTGCGGAATATCGAACTTATGCCGAAAGTAGGTGGTAATATATTTATTATCCGGATCGCCGCCATAACCGACTACCGTGGTTTCGTCATTGTCGCCATATCCGAGCTGGGCGGGGCCCTGCAGCCAGGTACTGTCGTCAAAGTTCAGTTCCCGCCAGGCGGTTGCCTGGTTGGAACCGTTGTCGAGATATTTCCATTGTGAGCCGGCAGGAATCTTTAAATAGGCGACTATGTTCTGGCCGCCGGAGTCATAGAGGATATCGACAAAAGCGCGGTCGATCTCCGAGCCGGTTCCCGCCGGGCCGTCGAAGGCCTGAATAACAATCCGGTTGATACCGGGCTTTAGCTGCGGCAGATCAGCCAGTGACCAGGTTGCACCGGCGGGCTGCAGGTCCGCTTCGAAACCGTTGACCAGCACACTCACCGTTTTATCGGCGGGGAATTGTCCATCGAGAAGTACGCTTATGCCATCGGTGGTCATATAATATTCGTCAAACATCGGCAGGGAACTCTCGACCGTCAGTCTGCGTGGAATCTGATTAAGTACGCCCGCATTGCGATTTACAACAAACTGTTTTATCTCGTCGATTTTCGATTGTGGTACCCATCCTTGCAAATGTTGGTCGATAAGGGTGTTGAAATTCTCAGGCTTAAAAACAGTATCCATCAGTTCCAGGAGCTGGCTGTAATAAATCCTGACGGCGTCGGGATGAGCGAGCAGGCGTCTTAAACCCCTGACGCCCGAATATGTGAAAATGTCCCTGTCAGGTTCCGGTGTGCTGCCCTGGCCGAGGATAGAGTCGAGGTCGTGCGGCATCAGGTGAAAACGCTGGTCTTCGATGCCTCTGTACATTGCGTAATCATCGCCTGAGCCGGTAGTGAGTCCACCCTCGCGATTTCCGATCAAGGTATCGACGGCCAGATACCGCATCCATTGCTCGGTGTTTATGACCTGGCCCACCTGGTCGAGGAATTCAGCTTCGGATGTGGTGTAGTCGTTTAGAATATAAGTCAGATTTATTATATCCGAGAAGTCATTGAGCGAGCTGTTGGTCTGCTTGCGATAGTTGTCACGGTAATTATCGGGGTCGGTGCCTTGGTAACTCAGATCGGCATAAATTGTGGGATTGCCCTGGCTGACATAGTAGCTGCAGCGATACATATTACCTGCACTGTCATTCGGGAAGTGGTTGTCGGCGCTGTCAGAGTCATATTGTTCCAGCGCGACATATGAGCCGTACATTCTGCTGCCGGTCTGAGCCAGGTTTTGCCCGTTGACACGGACCTGCACGGGTACAGCATCAGCGGCCGTCAGGCCCGCCATCTGCCAGACGACGCTGCCCATAAGTTGAACATAAGTATACCTGCTGTTGATATTGATCGCGCTTACGCCGTTGAATGGCCGGTCGTTAGCGAAGTTGACCCTGTGGTTGTTGGGTTGCTCTATGCGGGTGCGGTTGCCCCTGTTGCGGACGCCGACATTATAGCGCAGCTTTGTCCCGGTTCCATCGGTGCTTATGAACGCAGCGTTCATTTGCGCATCACTTCTGGCTTCGCCGTAAAATACGTCACCATCATCGCCGATGTCTTCAAGCTCGGCCCGCTCGGCTTCGGTCATAATAATATAGTAAACCGGTTGACTGCCGGCAGGGGGGTTCGGGTCGAAAGAATCGTCAACCTGATAGAGCAGGTTTGCCTTTTGAGTGGGTGTTCCGTCCACTATGACCGGTGCGGGCCAGGTGCGTCCGCTGCCCGCGGAATTTTCTGCCTCGATATAGAATTCCACGATTGTGCCGTCCGGTCGCGGCGGCAGATATGTTCCATAAACGCCGTCACCGGCTTCGCCGTCGCCGTGGAGACCGACATCGAACATTTCTGCGGCAGTGAAATTCAAATCACCGTCAAGGCGATAATATACCGTCACTGTTAAACCGCTGGTTGATTCACTGACGATCTTTGCGGTTACCGCCACAGGTTCGGCGGACGAAGGGACAGCCGGTGCGTGCTTAACATTTAGAATCATTGGGGCGATGCCGTCAGCAAAACCTGAATTTATCGCACCCGGCGTGCCGTGATCAACAAGACTCGCGGTCCAGTTTTGGCCATAATTGTTTGACACAGATGGATTTATCAATTCCAGTGACTTACCGGCGCCGTCGTGGTCGTCGGCCCATATCCAGCCTCGATGTTCGTGGTCCACCGGCCCCAGCATTCGCAGGGCCCAGTCACCTTCATCGGCATATTTGACACGATCGACCCTCTGCCCTGTCGGGCCGGTCAATTCTATTGCTTCACCACTATTACTCAGTCGTCCTTCCCAGCCGCCTGTTACGTTGGCAGTGCCGGGGTATTTGGCGGCGAAAGCGTTTACATCCGCGGCCACGACAAGGTAGTCTCCTGCGCCGATTGTTACCTGGCCGAACACAAAATCCACCCCATCGCTCAATTGCCAGCCGGATAGATCAACAGACTGGCTGCCCCGGTTATACAATTCGATATATTCCAATCCAAGGTCCTCGGGTTGGTCAGGTAAATGATACGGGTGATACATTATTTCGTTGATAACGACATCGGCATAATTTCCACCGTTGGTTTCGCCCGGTGTAGGCGGGTTGCCCAGACGAAAGATTTGCCAATTGTCGCTTCCATCCGGATAGCGACCGTAGGATTCATCGCCGCTCTGCTGGTCAAACTCAATACTGTCTATAACGGTAGTGCCGTCGGAAGCGAACAGGCCGATATCCTCGCCGCCGGCGCGAAGATTGAAAGAAGCGTGAAGCGTTCCCTGGTTTGGTTCGTTATCCGCCCAGATCAATAGATAATCACCGCCGCTGATCGTGGTGGCGCCGGGATCGCCGTAAGGGACCTGCCACCAGGCCGAAGGAGGTGAATTTAAATCATCGGTGAGATACATACCGGCAATGTCAACAGCCACATCCCCGGCGTTATAGATTTCGATCCAGTCATCGTAATCGCCGGATGAGTCCTGGATGAAGCTGTCGTTTTTGGCCATGAACTCATTGATTACCAGCCGAGCAGGTTCCTGGTGCCAGTCATTAGCAAGGATCGCGAAATCGACCATATCGACGCCGTCAATACCGTCGAGATTCGCCGTTCCGCCCGGGTTTTGCAGCCACTGATTGGCAAGAATCGCAAGGTCATCCCAGTTGACTGTGCAGTCGGCGCTTAGATCGCCGGCAGGGCAGTCAGCGGCAGCCGACTCTACGAAGAATATGTTCAGCGCCAATATCGCAAATAAGATAAAACAGATTTTTTCCTTCTTCACTTTTTCCCGACCCTGGAAAAACAACGCAAGCTCCTGCCGTGACCGTAATTACACGGTCCAAACCAACCTCATCCCTGAAGGTGCCTGCCTCCTCCTTAGTGCCAATGCAAGCATAGAACTATCATTATAATAAAAATAATCCACAAATGCAACCTTAAAGCCTTAAACTCAAGGGTTTTACTGTATTTTCTTGCCGCGCGTGCCTTTTGGCCCCAAATTAGGTAAAATTGTAAAGTGGTTGGCGAAAACACGATTTTTCTTTAAGGTAAAATCGGTATTTGCTGTGTCTTATATATGACAATGGTCATTGTGAAAAGGTATCGAAGCGTTGGAAGATAAGCTGCTTATCTGGAAATTAAATCGCGGCAGCAAGGATGCACTGCGGCGAATCTACGAAAAGTACAGAGATGATCTGGTGCGACTAGCAGCCGGGCTTTTGAACGATGTAAGTACCGCCGAAGACGTCGTACAGGATGTTTTTCTTATGCTCGTTGGTTCCGCGGATAAATACCAGATTAGAAAGAACCTCAAGGGATATTTGACAACCTGCGTTGTTAACAAGGTGCGCAACTTGAGCAGAACAAAAGCTGCGCAGGGGTCTGTAAGTCTGGATGATATTAAGCCGGCGGTTTCGGATTCCAAAGCACCTGACCAGGGCGTTCTGTGTGACGAAGAATTTGAGTACTTGTACGAGGCTATGGCTCAACTGCCGTATGAACAAAAAGAGACTGTGCTCCTGCATATCCAGGGAAAAATGAAATTCAGGGAGATAGCTAAATTGCAGAGGGCGCCGATAAAAACAGTGATGAGCAGATACAATTACGGCCTAAACAAACTGCGGTCAATATTAAATAGCGAGACAGAAAAATGAAACCGGCAGAGAACATAAAAAGATTAATTGAAAACGCAAAGGTAAAAATCGATCCGGAAGTTAAAGAAGCCGCCCTTAAGCAGCTCATTAACGAACTGGAAAGACCTGAAACTACCACCTCGGCCGCAACTGAGCCGAGTGTATGGAGAATAATCATGAAAAGCAGGATGGTAAAAATCGCAGCCGCGGCAATGATAACAATTGCGGCTGTTGTAAGCATAAGTCAGTTAGCCGGGGGTGTTGATGGCGCTAGTGTGGTATGGGGACAGGTTGTTAAACGGGCTGCCGAAGTTGATTATGTACATTTTTATGCGGTTACAAATTACAAAGAAGGATTTCCTGCTATCAGGGAGGGCTGGTATGCTCATGGGAAATTACGAACGATCAGTTGCGGCGGATATAGCAGTTATGGAGCATACCAATCTTTTGACGACGGACAGAGATATATAAACTTTGATCGACATAACAATATCACAGTACTTCAAAAATCCAATTTGGAAAGATTCCCTAATATTTTTGAACTGATGGCAGATGGGATGCTATCTTTTGATTTCTCTCAATTCAGTGACAAAACACCTTCGTTGGCGGGGCCGGACTTTTTAATTTATGAATTTGATCCGCCTGAAGAGGCAAACTGGATCGAAAAAATTGCTGTAACTGTTGGCAGAAACTCATTGATGCCGATTCAAATCAAAACTTATTATAAAGTCGAGAAGTGGTATTCCAGAACCGACCTTGTGCTCTTTGATTTCGAGGAGCCGGAAAAACCTGTTGAGTTTTTTGAAATGCCTTCGGAAACAAAACCTCCGCATGGTGTTGGTAGAGTTGTTCTGGGCGGGCAGGAAGTGGAGATCGAACTTCATGATGCGCCCGGGATAAAAAAAGCAATTGTTCGGTTACATACCAAATTCGATGGGCCTGCCGAGGAAGTTATAATACCCTTGCGTGAAAGATATGAACTCGAGGGCGGGCCGATGTATTATATGGAGATAACGTTTGTTACTGAAGAAGGTTATCGAAGTAATACGTCTAAAAATTGCCCGTTGTGGCTTAATCGGGGAGTTAAGGCGGCACTGGGGAAAGCGGAAGTATGGCCGGATAGAAAGCATCGCAACATTCGTTATACTCCGGTTTTGAGGGCAACGGATGATGAAAACGTTTTTATGCTCGAAATCAGTTGCTGGTTGCGAATCAGAGAAACTGAATTATAGTCGCGGTATATTTAGCTTTGCTATGGCCGAGTGGTTTATGCCGCCCGGCCTTTTTGTTTATACCCAATTCACATATCGCTGCCTGTCAGGTGTGGGCTAATTCAGATATGTCCATTCGCAGGAGTGCTAATCGCCCAGGAATTCTCCGCCTTTGTCGATATTGTTTTTTGTGAAGACTCTCGAATCGAGTGTAATTTCCTTCGGGATGCTTTGGCCGTTTAATATTTTCAGCGCCGTTTCGATGGCCTCTTTGCCGCCAGTGGGATATTCGAAACTTGCCGAGAGTATTCCCTGTCTGACGTATGCGCAGCCTTCCTGCGGCAGTGCGTCGATGCCGACAAATATGATGTCCTTATCTCTTTCAACGGCCTTGGCGGCCAGATACGCTCCATGCGCACCGGGGTCATTATGGGCATAAACCAGATCGATTTTCTCGAAACGGGCAAGTGCCGATTCCATCTCTTTGCGGGCGTTCGGTTCGAGCCATTTCATATCCGCTTCGAAAATAATTTCCAACTCCGAGTCCCTGATGCCCTCCCTGAAGCCCGAGTGCCTGTCCTGGCCGGGGGTCGAAGTCATAAGTCCTTTGAGTTCAACCACTTTTCCTTTGCCGCCGAGCTGCTGGACTATCCATTTGCCCGCGGCTCTGCCGATTTTCTTGTTATCGGCGCCGATAAAACAGGTGTACTGATCGCCCAAAACGCGCCTGTCAAGAACGATAACGGGTATCTGTTTCTGGTAAGCCTGCGCGACCACGGCGGTCAGCGGCGCGGCCTCTTTAGGCGAGATGATTATCAGATCAACACCGGCACTTATGAACTCTTCCATCTGGGATCGCTGTTTTAGTGTATCGTTTTGCGCATCCTTGAAGACAACTTTTATTTCAGGGCAGTTTTCGGCGGCGATTTTGATATCCGCATTCATCTGGACCCGCCACGGTTCGCCAAGATTACACTGGCTCATACCGATGGTCCATCTGGCTTCGGATTCCTGCGAATCTTTCTCGGCACAGCCGGCAAGAATCAAACCAATTAAAATAAAAACCGTTACCAAAAGCCTCGTCAAAGAGTTCATAACAATCCCTTTCGTTATTTTTTTGTCTTCTGTAACAAAACCGCCGCTATGATGATCGCGCCGGTGAGCATTAGTCTTTTATCCTCACCGACCGCATTGATACTCAATATCTTTTCGAGATAACCTATTATAAGAACACCTAAAAGCGTAAGCCAGATACTGCCTCTGCCGCCGCGAAGGCTCGTACCGCCGATCACAACCATCGCTATGGCTGAGAGTTCGTATGTAAAGCCGGCTTCGGGGTCGCCCTGGTATTCCTGGCAGGCCTGGCATATACCCGCTACCGCGCAAAACAAACCGCTCAAACCGTACGCCAAAACCTTGATGAATTTCACCGGCACGCCGGAGAGCCTCGCGGCCTCTTCATTTCCGCCGATAGCGTAAATATATCTGCCCTGGCGGAGTTTTATTAAGAGGACCGCACATACCAATAAACATGCCAGGAAGATGATTGTCACCACGGAGATATTGCCCCAGATGACTTTCGAGTTTATAAAATTGAAAATCTCGGGCACCGGGACATAATCATAGGTCCCATCCGGCTGCTGGACGGCGGTTGAGATCTTCTGGCCGCCGGAGACCCACTTGGCAAGACCGCGGGCAAAGACCATCATCGCGAGCGTCGCGATAAAAGGCTGGATATTGAATCGTGAGATTATAAAACCCGATACCGCCCCGCACGCCAGGCCGATCAAAAGGCAGACAATGATCGCGATATAGAAAGGCCAGCCAAAATGAATACAAAAAAGTGAAAACGCCACCGCGCACAAACCAAGCACACTGCCGACGGATAAGTCGATGCCGCCGGTGATTATCACGAGCGTCATCCCGCAGGCCAAAAGGCCGAACACCGATACCGCCCTTAACATATCGCGATGTGTGCCCCATTTCAAAAAAGCGCCGTCGGCATTGAATATCAGCCCTATCGCGAAGACTATGATCAACGCGCCCAAGGCTCTCGTTGTCGGCGACAAAAGCCAAGCGTATCTTTTATTTGCCATTGTCTTACTCATGCGGATTTCCTGTGGCCCAGGGCTGCGCGTAATATTTTTTCCTGTGTCGCATCGGCCCTGTCGAATTCAGCGGTGATTCTGCCTCTGTGCATAACGATAATCCTGTCGCTCATCGCCAGCAGTTCCGGCATTTCCGAAGTTATCAGGACAATTGCGATTCCATCTTTGGTCCACTTGTTCATCAATTCGTAAATTTCATGTTTTGCCCCGACATCAACGCCCCGGGTCGGTTCATCGAGCAGAAAGATTTTGGGCTTGGTCTGCATCCATTTTGCCATTACCACTTTCTGCTGGTTACCGCCGGAGAGAGAATCGACATCATGGAAAAGTGACCGGGCTTTTAAATTCAGCACTGCGGCGGTTTCTGCTGCTGCCTGTTTCTGGCGACCCGAATGCATCCAGCAGGCGGGCGAGAATTTTCTAAGCGCCGCCAGGGTCGTATTCTCCACTATATTCATATCCGTGACAAGGCCGGTTTCCTTCCTGTTGTTTGTCAGCAACGCAAGGCCTCTCTTTATGGATTCAGCGGGACCGGCTATTTCGTATTCGGCGGAGTCTATTTTGATAGTCCCTTTAGCATTGGGGCCGAAGCTTCCGAAAATCGCGTTTAATAACTCGCTGCTGCCCGAACCCGCGAGGCCGGCTATACCGAGTATCTCGCCCGAGCGAACCTGAAATGAAACGCCGTCGACCCTCGGCGCAGGGCTTGATGCGGTGCCGGGTATGAATATATTTTTCGCTTCCAGGCGAACGTCACCTATTGAGGAAATGTGCCTCGGGAACTGCTGATCGAGTTCTCTGCCGACCATCCATTGGATAAGTTTTTCACTCGGCAGGTTTTCAGCGGTTTCGGTGCCGATATACTTTCCGTCCCTCAAGACGGTTATCCTGTCGGCTATACGGTAAATCTCTTCCATCTTGTGGGTGATATAAATAATTCCGTGGTTATCCTGCTTGAGCTGACCGATTATATCGAAGAGCCTTTCGACTTCAGGCTCGGTCAGGGCGCTTGTCGGCTCATCCATTACGATAATCTTCGAGTTAAACGCAAGGGCCTTGGCGATCTCGATCATCTGTTGAACACCTATCGAAAAATTTTCGATGGCATCTCCGGGATCGATATCCAGGCCGAGTTTATTCAGGAATTGTTCGGCATAATCAAGCATCTGTGATTTTTTCAGCCACGAATAAGAGCTTTTTTCTTTGCCGAGAAAAATATTTTCTGCGATGTTGAGAGACCCGATGAGCGAGAGTTCCTGATGGATTATGGATATCCCCGCTTCGGCAGCCTGCTGAACGGATTTGAAATCGACCTCTTTGCCGTTCAGTTCGACAGAGCCACAGTGGTCGGTATAGACCCCGCCGAGGATTTTTATAAGAGTGCTCTTGCCGGCGCCGTTTTCACCGGCCAGGATATGAACTTCGCCCGGATACAAATCGAAATCAACGTCGGTAAGGACCTCGACGGAGCCGAAGCTCTTTCTTATCCGGCGCATCTTTAACAGTAAAGATTTCGTGCTGTCTTCCATATATCACTTGGCCAGGGCCTTGTAATTATCTTCGCCGCCGTTTAGAAGATAAATCAGAGGCTGCGGCCTGTCAACGCCTTCGATAAACTTCGGCCTGGCCGCCCACGGCGTGACATCGAGTACACCCGTCAAGTCCATCCAGTACTGCAATCGCGCCGGCGGCAGGTCCCAGGTCATATGCAGATGGTTCGCCGGGGCGTATTGTTTATATTCGAGCATCGAAGCGTATTTCGGAACAAGGAACGTATGAGGCCAGTTCCAGTTGGTCAGATTGACCATTTTTTCGCCAAGCTGCTGCGGAACTTCGGTCGTCCGGGCCTGGTCCCATATCAGGCTGAACTTATCGCCGGGGCCGCTGTACGCCATCCTGCCGGCTATTCCTTCGATACCGGGTGGTGTCATGAACGTAACCGAATTTCCCCCGCCGGGGAAGTAATCCGGATCGGCCAAAGGCATCTGCACATCGGCCATAATATTTCTGACCGATGAGCCTGGTTTCGCGGCCCAGTTAAGCGAAGCACTCCCGGAATTATTGCCGTCAACAAGACCCTTGCTGAGCCAGTCAGCGTCTTTCGGAAGTGATTTCATACCAAGCTTTTTGGCAAGCTCTTCGATCTCCCAACCCTCCCAGACCTTCCTGAAATCCATAAACAAAGGCGGATTTCCGCCGCTTAGCCAGGTCATAAACAGCATTGTCAAAAGGCCCTGAACATCGGCTTCGGTCGCGTAGGGCAGAGCGGCTTTTGGTCCGTTATGATCGAATGTACTGTTAAAGAGCGATTCCATACAGTCGGCAACGGGCAGCGGCGTACCGCGAAGATCGCTTCCCCATTCGAGCTGGCTCATAAACCCGCCGCCAACGGCATTTAAATCCGCCATCAGGTCACGATTTATAAGATACATCTCCAGCGAAAGATTGAAACGCTCGCTATCCGCCTGGTCTCTTAATTCCAGCCTTTTGCCGATATATCTGTCGATCCAGTTCCGGAGTTTTTTAAGCTTCTTTTCATCGTAGGCTTTTTTGCCGAGCATATCCGCGAGGAGCTTCATATCCAGCCTTGTAATTTCCAGGCCGAACGTGTTTCGAGTCGCGATAATATGGGCGAGAGCGGTTTCCATACCCATCGAATCGTGGCCGAAAATCACGACGCGTCTGCCTCGCAGCCCCACCGCTGTTACCGCGGCATAGCACCAATCTATCAAGGCCGTCGCGGTCGCTTTGCTCATCTTCGGCTTTGCCCCGGTATCGGGCCAGTTGCCGACATTGAGCGAGACGAGTTTGCCGTATTGACTTATCGCCCCGGCCGTTGCGTGCGCATACACAACGCCGGGCTTGGGACCGCTGTTACCACAGGTGATATTGATGGGCGTTTCTTTCGGAAACTGCTGCAAAAGCGAAATCGTGGTCAACTGTGGAAAGGCCCACGTATCCGGCACGCAAACCAGAATATCTGCGCCAGCCTTTCGAAACTGAGCCGCCACAATATCAGCCTGCTTCTCGCTATCGACGAGCACGTTCGAATAGACAACCTCAACCGGACTTTTACACGGCAGTACCACCCGACCACTTATGGCGTCAGCGGCAAGGGCAACGATATTGCGGGCACGTTCTCTGCTGGCTTTATCGATGCGAGGATCGCATGGCGCGAACACACCGATGACAGGTGTTTTTGGTTTTGCGTTTCTGCTTACAGGCAGACGTTTGGCAGCTATTTTAGCCATTATAGTTTCCTCCAGTATTATGGGTTAGCTTTTTGCTTTATATCGAGAAGGTCTTTCATAACGTTATGCAAAGAGTCTTTATAATCGCTGGTTCCAAAGGCGTCATGAAGCTGGGTATAAAGTTTGTAAATCTGTTGATAGGTGTTATGGTTTTCGGTATCGGGTTTATAGGTGATATTCTTTATACCACACATCGCTTTTTGAGCGTCCGGGAAATTATCGTAACCGCCGTTTGCTTTGCCCGCCGCGACCGCCGCCGCAATCGCCGAGCCAAGAGCGCAGGTCTGCGCCGAGCGGGATATCTTCATTTCCCTGCCCGTGATATCCGCGTAAATCTGCATCAGCATCGGATTCTTTTCAGCTATACCGCCGCAATTGACAACCTCGTTAATTTTAACGCCGTATTCCTCGAAACGGTTGATAATAGTAAGCGCGCCAAACGCCGTCGCTTCGATGAGCGCACGGTAAATCTCTTCGGGTCTGGTATGCAGTGTCTGACCCAGCAGAAGTCCCGTCAATCTTTGGTCGACAAGAATAGTCCTGTTGCCGTTATTCCAGTCCAGTGCCAAAAGGCCGGACTGACCGGGCCTTAATTTAGCCGCTTTTTCGGTAAGCGATTCATGCAGGCCGTTTTTTCCGCCCCCGGGCTCAATGTAATTCACAAACCAGTTAAATATATCACCGACAGCGGATTGACCCGCTTCAAGGCCGAAGAAGCCCGGCAAAATCGAACCGTCAACGATACCGCAAATACCCGGAACATCCGCCAAATCCTCGCTATCAGGACAAACCACCATATCGCAGGTGCTGGTCCCGATGATTTTTACAAGCACACCCTCTTTAATGCCCGAACCCACTGCGCCAAGATGAGCGTCAATAGCGCCTATCGCAACGGCAATTCCCTCTTTGAGACCGAGTTTGTCCGCCCATTCTCTGGTAAGACCACCCGCCGCGGTATCGATAGTATAAGTCTTATCGGGTAGTGTCTCACTAAGTCCGGCCAACTCAGGATCAAGGCCGGTAAGGAATTGCTTATCGGGGTATCCGCCCCAGTTATCACTGAACATTGCCTTGTGTCCCGCGGCGCATCGACATCTCTTGAGTTTTTTTGGATCCGTTACTCCCGTCAAAAGCGCCGTCATATAATCGGCGTGCTCGAGCCATGTATAAGCCGCGTCGTAAACTTCCTTATCGACCCGCCGGCAGTGGAGAATTTTACTGAAGAACCATTCTGATGAATATGTCCCGCCGCATTTTGCCAGGTATTCGGGATGCTTCTTTTCAGCCAGGGCGGTAATCTCCGCCGCTTCGACATAAGAGGTGTGGTCCTTCCAAAGCCAGGCCTGGGCATTGGGATTGTCTTTGAACTTATTTAGCAGCCCCAAAGGCACAACGTTTTCATCGACAGGTATCGGCGTCGAACCGGTGGTATCGATGCCGATACCTATTATATCCCCGGCATTGAAAGTCTTATCAGCTTTGCCGGCCTGGAGGATTGCTTCTTTAACGGCAACTTCGATACCTTTGTGATAATCCGACGGCGCCTGCCTTGCGAGGTTGTGGTCAGCCGGGTCGAGAATAATGCCGGCCTGGCCGGTTTCGTATTCATACACGCTGTTGCCCAGCTCATTACCGGTGGCCGTATCGACTATCAAACACCTTGCGGAATTGGTACCATAATCCAGACCGATTGAATATGCCATAGTTGCACCTGACAGAAAATTTCACCAAAATCGATTACACCGAATTGTACGCTAAGCCTTATAAACTGTAAATGCATATTTTTTTAATAAAATCCTTGCACTTTGGTTTGAAGTTTACTAATAAAGTCAAACTGACCGATTGGTCAGTTTGAGTACTTAGGAAAATTCTGTATAAGGAGAAACGCTGTGAGAAAAAGGATTTTATTGATTGTTGTGATTTCATTGATTTCCGCCAATATTGCTCATGCCGAGGAAGAAAAGAAGCTGGGTGTCATACTGGATTTGACCTACACCAGTAAGTGGTTGAGTAAAGGTGTCGAGGCTTACGGGTCAAAGGGCGGACTGTTCAAAACTATCGATGTTGATCTTTATGGCACTGGCTTCGGCGTGAAAACTACTCACCGCAATGCCACTTCCGCCGGTTACGTCGATAGTCAGAGGATCGATTTCAGACCCTATTATAAGGGCAGGCTTTTCGAGGGGCAGAGCTACGCCACAAATTACGACCTCAGTGTCGGATACGAATACTATACAGGCCTGGATAAGAAAAGAGCCGGCACCACCTACGAGTGGATATTCAAATTTTCCTGGCCGAATCTTTTGCCGCAGGGTCTTACTCCCTCTTATATAGCTCATTACGAGTATCCGGCCGGAAGCGGCTATACCAATCGTAAAGTTACGGGCTGGGTCCATCGCTTCCTGCTTGCCTATGATATTATCACACCTGAACTGCCGGCTCCTCTGAAGTTGACAACAGAAGTTGCTTATTACGACGGCCTTGGCAACAAAGTATCTGACTGGGCGTACTTTACTGCCGGCTTATCAACCAGGTTCGATATCACTGAGAATCTTGCCTTTGTTCCAGGCCTTTATCACCAGTTAACAATGGATGATTCGATTTCTCCAAATAGAGATATAACATACACCATGATGAGCATGAAGTATAAGTTCTAAATGGTATGAGGATTAATTTGGGTTATTGTTAACCGTACCACATCAGGCCCCGTATTCGAAACTGAATCCGGGGCCTTTCGCATAATCGTAAGAATATTTACTCGCCCTCGGTCAGGTTGGGTATGGACTAATGCGAATATGTCCATTCACAGGAATCGGTGAATTTTTTATCGTTTTTATAGCCGATGACACTGATATGGTTTCGGCCGGGTTCGAGTTTGATATTCTGCCACTGGATTTTGTGTATATCCGAAGCCATCTTTTTCTTTGAGACCGCTTTATTGTTGATGAGTAATTCGACTTCGTCCAGATTCGTATATACGACTACAGAAGTTAATTTTTCTTTTCGCTGAACGTTTCTTCTGCTTGCGATATATAATACCGGCTCATCGGACCAGTTGGCCTTGTAGAAATAAAAGACGTCTTTTTTGACCTTGCGGTCGTGCGTCATCAGGCCCTTTTGATTTTTATAAGGCGTGTCTCCCCTGTGGACGATTGTCCAACTGAAGTCGAACATATTCCAGATGAATTTGCACCACAGGTCTTTTCTGTCCTTTATATCGCCCCAGATCGCTTCGTGATAAATCCGCTGATACTGCTCCGGGTAAAATTTTCCTTTCAAAGGGTCGGGCCTTTCGGGATTCTCCTGCTGCTGGGTAATACAGCCGCCCGCACCGTATTCACTTATCCCGATGATCAAATCGGGATCGGTCTTATGTATTTCTTCGAGCCAGGGTATGGTGCCGGCGAGATTCGCGTTGTACCAGCCGTTATACCTGTTCCAGCCGGCGATATCAGTAATGGTATGCCTCTCTGAATATGCCCTGTAGTCAGCCTGCGTGGTCAGGCGATATGGGTCAAGCCGCTTGGCTAAACTATTTAATTGCCGAAGGTCGCCGGGCGGTATCTCGACCTCATTATACAGGCCCCAGAAGAGTATCGAAGGATGATTGAAATTCTGCTTTATTAATTCCGTTAGCTGCTGCTTGCAGTTTTCCAGATAGGCGGGACTGTCATACATATAAGGCGGGTCAACCGGAATCTCCGCCCAGACCACCAGCCCCGTTTCATCGCACAACCGGTACATTTTATCCGCCTGCTGATAATGCGCGAGTCGAACGCCGTTGGCGCCGAGTTCGAGAATAAGTTCGATATCCTTTTCGTGGTGTTCGTCCGAAAGGGC
>CAYNKU010000028.1:0-15233 GCA_964397865.1 uncultured Pirellulales bacterium
CGAATCCTCCGAGCACACAGTCTCGAGAGTTCGCACACTGGTAGTACCTACAGCGATTATCCGACGACCCTTCTCTCTCGCTCGATTTATGATAGCGGCGTTTTCAGCGTCAATACTGAACCGCTCCTTATGGATACGATGGTTCTCGAGCTCCTCGGCCGCTACAGGCTTGAACGTCCCCGCGCCCACGTGCAGGGTAATATAAGCAAATTCGATACCCTCGCCTCTCAGCTTCTCTATCAACTCCGCTGTAAAATGCAGACCCGCCGTCGGCGCCGCTACCGCGCCGGGCCTTTTCGCGTAAACGCTCTGATATCGCAAACGGTCGATCCGCGCCTGCTCCGGGTCAGAGGAGCGCTTTATATAAGGCGGCAGGGGCGGAAAACCGATTTTTTCAAGCACCCCGCCGACCTCGTCACCGGCCTCTATTTTCAATACGCACCCGCCCGCCGGCGTCTTTTCGAGCAGCCGCGCGGTGTAAGTGGACCGCCCGCCGGTTTTATCCATCAGCAGGATCGTCTCACCGACCTTTATTTTCCGCGCATTTTTCAGCATCACCTGCCATTCACCCGGGCATATCTCTTCGAGAAAAAGCCCTTCAATCCGTCCTCCGCTTTGCCTCCGGGCGAAAAATCGAGCAGGCAGCACCTTGGTATCGTTTAGCACAAGACAGTCCCCACTGCGGAGAAAATCGCCGATTTGGGAAAATACAGCGTCCTTCAGCGAACCGTCGGCGCGATTTAAGACCAGCAGCCGCGCCGCACTTCGGACCCCGGCAGGCTCCTGGGCGATAAGCTCCGCCGGCAGCGAATAATTCAACATCTCTGTTTTCATAGCCGGAGATTATCAGACCATCGGAAAAACGCAAAAACAATTTTTGACTCTTTAGTAGTGTGATTTTAGGAGCTTTGGCGAAGATGGGGGATTTGCTTCAAAAGTAATGACGTGGTTGTGCCGATGGAGGGGGAGTGGAAATTATATTTAAATAATGATTGTTTTGGAAAAGGCAAGGCATAATGAATTCTCGGGAGTATCTTGAGCGGACGGCAACGTCACTTGCGGGCTTGGGCAGGGAAGAACTGAAAAAGCAGATCAAGGGCTTCAAAGGCCGATTCAAAATGGATTTCACCGAGGATTATCTCAACAAACTAAGTATCGACAGGCTAAGACACGTTCTGCTGGCGGCTTTATTAACCAAAGGCTCGCATAATTAAACATAAGCACATCTTTTAAGGCATTTTAAGGCTTCGCAGGAGGGGCCGGCGATTTTACCATCGATTTCAGGTAAAGGGCCGGTTCATCCATTTTTCACGCAGATTGCCCCAAAAACACCCCAGCGAGACCCACCCCGACATAGCCGATACTCCCCCCGACTTTTAAAGCCGGCGCAATGCCCCGACCACACTATATCGGTGACATGGGCGACGCCTTCTCGGGCTTATCCCCCCCCGGCTTACGCGATAAGCGCAAAAGAAAAGCCGGAGTAGATGAATCTCCGGCTCTTGGAGGCAGTTTAGCTTTGAAGAAATATATTACAAACCTATAAAAATATGTGCTGCCTCAACCAATATAAGAAGAAAAGACCTCAAATCTGATTTCATTATAGCACCGGCCTCCCCGAATGCAAGAAAAATTTTGCCTTTTTTCACATTTTTTTTACAAATTTCCCGCCCCCAAACCCGTCTTTTATCTGCTGACACGGCTTGGAAGGCGATTTTCGCGGCGTAAACAGCGTTTTTGTCGCTAAGGCTGCTTTTTCAAAGCAGACCGCTCTTTTTTTATCACTCTAACCCAGGATAAGCCTGCAACCGCTATAAATAGCAGAAAAATGGATTCCACAAACATTATTATTTGATCGGTATTGCCCTTGGCAGCTAATTCGTTACCGTTGGGCTAAACCACCAGAAATGGCCGAGAGTAGTAGAGCAACCTGAAACCAGTACTTTGATTTGAAGAAGGATATTCTTCTCTTTAGGCCTTATCAGCCTTCTTTGCCTGTGGTGGGGTAACAGCTGCATAACTTGACAGTATCTCCTGCTCAGCTCCAGGAATACAACTTGGTGATATGAAGCTTGAAATTCGCATAAAGATTGGACCAAGAATTGGGTGCAGACCAAAGTGCGACATACTCTCATAACAACTGGTACTAAAAGCAGGGTCGGACCATTAGTCGGAACAATCACCCTTTTTTGATATTTGCAGCACCACCTGAAATTATAATTACTTTACATTTTCTTAGTACTTCAGCTGCTGGAGTTCCCTTTCTTAAGCGAAGTGCGTCTCTTGATGATATAATGATGGTAGCCTTTCTAATCCATTTTCCGTTCACCGATGAAGCTTTAAAGCGGAAATTATATCGTTTTCTTTTGGGTCCTCTCGGATGGCCAAATTTAACACCAGCCTGAAGTCCAAACGGGTCGGTATAATTGACGGGATTATTAGCGACATAAGTATATCCGTTGCCGAGGTTGGACAGATCGCCCCAATTGCCAATCACATCACCACTGATAAATCGACCTCGCTGCGGATGCAGGTAGCGAGTGCGGTAATAATACAGACCGGTTTCCTTATCGTAACGGCGTCCGGTAAACAGATACGAATTTCCAACAGCTGATTCTGTAAGTAAATTGCCGTCGGCATCGCAGAAATACGGCCGGCCGTAGGCATCGTAAGTATAACGCTCGGATACTGCAGCAGCGGCGTCAGTTATAGCGATGGTACTGCCTTTAATGTCGGCGTGGTAATGCGATGGTATGGCAGAAGCATCGAGGACAACCAAAACCTCATCAATCTCGTCGCCGTATATAAAGCTGCTGGTGGATATACTATCATCATATTCGCTGATCACACGCCAGCCGTCATAGACGAAGACGGTGGTAACTGTCCCAACGGTTTTGCTGATACGACGACCAAGTGCATCGTAGAGATACTCGCCAAGAACCTGGCCATCGCTTTTACGCTTTACCTGAGTTAGAAGATTTTTTGCTCTAAGTACGGCTGTATCAATCGAGCGATGGTCATAGTCCCAGAAATATTCTGCCACATCATCATTAACAAGATTGCCGTTTTTGTCGTGAGAGCTATTGTAGAATCCGGGGGTGCTGTCCAGCCAGTTATCGGCAAGGAAGGCAAAATCGATTAAATCAACATCGTTACTGTCATCCAAATCTGCCCCGCCGCACGAACCTGGCAATATACAATCCTGATCCAGCCAGTGTGAAGCTATAACAGCCAAATCGTTAAAGTCCACGTCACCATCAGGCTGTAAATCACCTTCTAAGGGATTTGCATTTACCATAAAGTCATCAGGCTGGCCGTCATCGTCAGGCACCGGAGCCGGGTCGTTCGTCGATGGGTCATCGTATTCGTTCATCTGGTTTATTGAGTTAGTATAGGTGCCGTTTTCACTGGCATCGATAGTATCCTGTATCGAGAATTGCTGCCAATTATTAGCACCGTCCAAAATCCAACTGCTATGTCGGGTTGATAAGAGGAAGGTACCGCCAATGTATAGGCCTCTTTTGAATTCGTTTAGCCTGTAAATTGGATCGTAATCGAATGTAAGCGATTGATTTACGGGCTTGCCGGCATCATAGGTAAGCAGGTTACAGGAGTTTATACAATTGCCAACTGCATCGTAAGCGTACTCAAAACCGGCCAGGTTGCTGTCATCGGGGGCCTTGTGAAGTAATTTGGTAACCCAGTCGTTATCGTTGTAGGAATACAGGCTCTGCGTACCGTTGTCGAAATTTTTGGTAAGCAATCTGTTTCCGGGGTCATCGTAGGTATACAACGCAATCGTGTTGCTATCGGCCTTGACTTTGATGAGTCTGTTGCGAACATCATAAAACTCGGTTACTTCATTGCCGTTCGAATATGTTATTGTGCGAGTATTATTGGGGTCGGCAGTATAAGCGTAGCCGACTGCGTAGTTATAAGTTTCCGGCAGATCGGTTTGGGTGGTACTGATTGTATGGCCGGCACCATCATAAGTGTAACCAATATGACTAATATCATTATCAGCGGTAAGTAACTGACCGGCCCGATCATAACCGAATGTATCGGCTTTACCGTCAGCATAGCTGCGAGTGATAAGCCGGTTCAAATCGTCATAACTATAGCCGGTAGCATTATCCATCTGGTCGGTTTCGTTTATAAGATTGCCTACGCCGTCATAACCGAAGAGCATTTCTGTTCCATCGGCAAATTCTTCCCGTATAAGCCTATTAAGGCCGTCATATTCGTAATTAGTAGCATTGCCATTGTCGCCGGCAGCGCTGATTTTATTGTCGAAGCCGTCATATACAACCGTGGTGGTTATGTTAAGGCCGCATGGGTCTTTGGTTGTGGATATAAGCCGGTTAAGACTGTCATATTCGTAATCGGTAACCAGAGCTTCGTTGTCAGTCCCCTTTATAAGATTATTATTCTTATCGTATTCGTAGGTGGTATATTTGTCAGTGGGTGTTTCAACCAGCGGGTCGCAGACATCTGTTACACGGTCAGCATTATCGTAGAAATATGTCCATGTATGGTCCAGCCCATCTGAGCGGCTTATTATATTACTATTCTCATCGTAACTGTAGCCGGCGACCTGGCCGATTGAATCGCTGATGTTTGTCAGTCGATTCGCAGCGTCGTAACAGTAGCTAATCACGTTACCGTTAGATGTGGTTTGTGAGATAATACTGCCGGTGCCGTCATAGCTGTAACTTGTAACCAGATTGGCGTCACAGGGGTCTACTACCTGTTTAATCAAGCGGTTCGCCGCATCATAGCTGTATTCGGTAACAAGGTTAGGCTCAGGAGCGTTTTCGACAACTGTTTCGATCCTGTTACCCACGGGATCGTATTCGTAATCGATGACGGCATCGTTGGAGTCTCCCCCATTGTCGGCGGTATCACCGACCTTATCAACAACACTTGTCAACCGGTCAAGCTGGTCATAATAATAGTAAGTGACTTTGCCTTTGGCATCGGTGATCTTATGGATCGTAGATGTCCCCGGCGTCCCGCGGCCGCCTCCGCCTCCGCCTGAGGGGGCATACTCGATCTGTGTGGATAGTGCCGAATCACATGGGTCCGCTGTTAATTGTATCAGACGATTTAGGCTGTCATATTCGTATTTGCTGATACGGTACGGAGCTCCGCCGGGGTCAATTGTACGCTTCAGGAAAGTCAGGTTGCTTCTGTTATCATATTCGTACTCCGTCCAGTATCCTTTGGCATCAACGATCTTAATAAGCCTGTTTAGGCTGTCATATTCGTAATTGGTAATATTGCCCCTGGCGTTTGTTGATCTTATCCGCTTGTCGCAGCCGTCGTATGAATAGTTAGTTGTCAGTACCAGATCACACGGGTCAAATGTTCTGGTAACCAGGCGGCCGCGAATATCATAATCGTAATCAGTACTTATGCCGCGAGGATTTGTCACTTTGATTATTCGGCCGCAGCCGTCATATTCGTATTCAGTAGCAAGGCCAAGCGAATCGGGGTCGACAGTTCTCTCAATAACCCGCCCCAGTGGATCGTAAGAATAAGTGGTAATAAGACTCGAAGCCATATCGCGCTGAACGGTTCTTTTTGTTACCCGGCCGACAGCATCATACTCGTACTCCGTAGTCAGAGCGAGCCCGCATGGATCGACTACTGAGCGTACGATATTACCGTTCGGGTCAAATTCCCATTGTTTTGTGCTATCGTTGCGGTCGGTGCGGGTCACTGTTTGGAATCGACCGTATGGAGGTACCGGATAATAAGTATAGCTGTAGTTAATCACTTTATCAGTGGGCGATTCAACGATAGGGTCGATAACCTTAGTCAAATCACCTTTCGAGTTCCATTCAAACTGCCATATATCTCCATCCGCCTCAATCATTTTGGTACACAGAGAGCCGATAGTCGGATGCTCGAATAATCTCTCCGTATGATTAGCCAGCGGGTCATTTACATCGGTCAGATTACCATTTGCATCATACTCATACTGCCAGCAGTTACCCGCCTGGTCGGTTATCTCGGTTAGACGCAGATTGCCATCGTACATAAAACTTTTGTCCGGATACCCCGGGTGTCCGACCGCTGTTACGTAACCGTTTTCATCCAGGTCAAATGTAGTTATATTACCTTCGCCGTCGGTGATGGTAGTCACACTTGGCAAATAGCGATATTCTTTGCTGTCCGGATGTGAGATGTCTCTGGCCCAGTTATTAGAGTTGGTGATAGTAACATAAACATCGTCATTGGGGTCTTTGATATACTGCGGCACACCGGAATTGTACTGGCATGTCCAGGTATTACCGTCCTTAAGCTGCGCAGTTGTCATTCGGCCGCTGCCGTCGTAGCCGTATGTCAGGCTGTTGCCTTGAGGATCTGTGACGCTTTGCAACCGTTCGCCGGCCGGGTCATGCATGATCGTGGTAATATACATATCGGGGCTTATAACAGTCTGGAGCAGTGGCTTGCCGAAATAGTCTGCATAAAGCAACTGTGTCGACCGGCCGTAGGAATCGGTTATTGTCTTGAGCAGTGAATAAAAGTCATAGCTAAGTTCGGTAGTTCGCCCGCGCGCATCCTGGATGCCGACTAATAAATATATCTTTTCACTGCCCGCCCAGGGAGGAGGCGAAAAGGACAGTTGAAAAACCATACTCGAACCGTCAACCTCTTCAAGAATGAAAATATCCGGCCCAGCAGATATTAGTGTGTGCGTCTGGCCGTCACTGGATGTATAGCCGCCCATTCCGTCTTCTTGGAAACGCGTCATTCTGCCTTTACCATCGGCCATAAAAATATCCGGCGACCTGTCGATCAGGTAAATGTTGTAGTTGTGCGTCCAGCCGTAACCAAGAATTGTTTGACATTCATCGACAGTTCCATCTGCCTTACCGCTGTCGTAGTGAAGAGAAAATTCAGGTTCGGGCTGGAGAGTACGCACTCCCTTTTGGGTAGAATAAACACTCAAAACATCAAAAGGATCATAACTGCCACCAAGACTGAAATCGATATTAGCAGGTATATTGGTGCCCTCGGGAAGTTTGCCGGGCCGAGCAAAAAGTTCCACATTTGTTTCTACATCCACCCACACGGAGATACCATAACCATAGTTTATGCAAAAATCACAAATAGGCACATCCGCCTGGGTAGTTCCATAAGCGGTATTTATGTATATGTTGCCTGTGCCTCTGCTGGCAGTATTCTTTGCCCAACCGGGTGGAAGCTGGATTATAATTTCAGTGCCGGTAGTTAACACACCATCATTTATATTCTCCAAATCATCGCCAGCAGGAGCAGAAGACCAGTGAGCCACTAACTCAGGAGGGATTATAGGCATGTTAAAGACAATATCACCTGTGTATCCACCGGTGCCGCCGGCTCGTGATGCCCAATCGGGTGGAATTGGAATTTCGCCAGGTTTACCCTGAATTTCAAGAACCCCGCCGGGAGGTAGAATTATCTGTAAATTCCAATCGACAGCTTGACCGCCGGCGTAATTAGAGGCGAAATCAGGAAGCAACACTTCGTCTGCTGGTATATCAAGTATATACGAATCGACCACCCGGCCGGCAATTGAAACCTCGGTGCCAGGGGTAACACTGGTGCCTGGAACAAAACCACCGCCATATACAGGAACTCGTACACCGCCTCTGCCTGATAAAAACGAAGGAAGAGTTTGACCCGGGCCGATATTCACATTAGGGCATCTTGGATCATCGCACTCTTTTTGTTCCTGAACCGGGTCAGCCATCGCCTCTGTTGAGACCATGCCGACCAACAATATGATCAGCATTATAAATATTAATGCCTTTTTGATATTTAACCGTTCCATAATTAAAATCCCTTCGACCAAAGATTTTGCTAAAAAAAGAAAAACATAATTACGAAGTATTATTCGACAAACATTATGCCAAAGAACAGTTTTTTCTGATAAGAGGTTAAGGGCGGTTTTTGGGGAAGTCGGCTTGAAAAATCGCCTTTTTCCGGCCTTAATTGTGCCTCACAAAATCCTCCTCTCCTTACAGGTAAGACCGATAATATTATGCATACTATACCAGAAAAGGACTTAGAAGTCAAGATATTATAGATGCGCAATACCCCTCAGGAGGTAGCAGATGGCCCAAAATTATTTCAAAATGGTATTTCCATAATCCCAACCCGGCGTAGCCGGAACCAAAAAAGTTACAAATTATTATTTGCGATGCTCGACATCTCTCCGACAATTTCACAAATTGAAAACCTTGATACGGAGAATATCGACAACTTGATAAAATTGTCAGACAATCCTGTCCTGTCGTTCGACATTTCACCAATGGCTGTCACCGGAGTTTTATGCAAATCGAATACGCTACTGATATCATCTTCAACAAGCAAAGCAACCTTAAGCCGATTTATGATGAAATCGTCCGCACAGCCATTCACTCGGTCAAGACCGAGAACATTGCCACGTTCCTTGGCCGCAAACCCCACGGCGGCTATCAGGATGAAATGGGTAATAACTTTAACACGAGGATCGAAGGAACCTGTATCAAACATCGAATGGATAAAGTTGATCGCCTTTGGGTGAGTAACTTGGCCGGAGCGGAGGCCTTTTTGTAGGAAACAGAAAACGCGGCCCTATTCGTTATAGGGTGAGTATTACTGACGCCGCCGGCCGACCTGTCCTCCGTAGCCTTGACGAAGGACGGAAGCCACAGCCGGCTAAAATGAAAGATAATTTTTTACACGTCCTTAATGAGTTAGCCTGTACCATTTTCACTAACGAAAAACAATTGTGGCAGAAGTCTGATTTTATAGCTGAAGATTATAAACAAAACTTTTGGATTAAGCGGAAAAGATTTCGTTTGCCAGGTCTTCTCCTGCTTGAGTTACATAATACTGTTTCACAACTTTTCGCCCCTGTGAATCAACCTCATTCATAAACGAAAAGACGCCCGTTTTCATAAGAAACAAAATCGCGATACAAGCTGCGACATTCGCTATCGAGTTTCTGTATCCCAGGAGCTTTTCGGACATTTTTGGTGCCGGCAGAGTTCTTTTCAGCTTCTGAGCTTTCGGGCAATCGCGCAGTGAATGCTTGAGCATCTTCAAGGCCCCCAAGTTAGCACGCATTAATAAATCCAGCTTATGAGGCCTGGATTTGATAATTGAAAGGGCAAGGTGAACCTTGCCTGTTGAAGCAAGCCTCCGCTGACACCTCGGACAACCGGCAATATGTTTCTGAACCCAGTCAGCATCAAGTCCGATACTGTTGCTCATTATAGAACCGAGCCAGTTTCTGATAGCTCTACAGCTTTTATTTGCTTTTTTAGTCTTCATTTTTTTCTTTTCTATTCATCCATACCGCCAGTAATTGTATCGCTTTGCATCTATAGACTCTCGCAGTGGCTTTAGTTATTCCCAATATCCTGCCCACCTGCTCGTAAGACAGTTCCGCCAGATCATGGAGCATTACAACGCTTCTCAAGTTCTCGGGCAGCTTAGTGATACATTCCCTTAGACTTTCCTGTAGATACTCGCAATCAACCTCACCAGAAGTAGGCGTTAACGTGTTATTGTTATCAGCATAAACCTTGAGCAAGCTCTTTCTTTCTTTAATTCTGTGTCTCAGCATTGTAATTGCCACGTTGCTTGCTGAGCGGAAAATATACCCTTTTTTACGTTTTGCGGCTTTTGGCCTCGGTCATAATGGGCAAGTTTCAAAAACGTATCCTGATATGCGTCGCATACATCCTGTTCGTTTCCGAGAATCCGCCACAGCATCGCGACTAACTCCGGGCCGTAAGTCTGCATCGCGGCTACTACCCATCGTCCGCTTGAGTTTAGAACTCCGGCGATGGGTAAATCCCAGCTTAGACCGGATATATACACTTTATCAATCATAGGCGCCTGTTTCTCTTCGTTCATTAATAACGACGCAGTATTTATCTATTATGTTAACAAAAATCTTTAAAAAATTCAAAAAAACGCTTGTTTTTAATTAACATTTTTGCCCGTCCGGAGGTCTTATTTATAAAAGGACCGCATAATAACGGTTTTAGGTGCGATTTAGCTATAAGAATATGAATTTTAGCGTCTTAAACAGCAATTTCGGTAACAAGGCGAAAGGGCCCCGGGACGTTGTGGTACTGGTGGATAATCTGCTGGAAAAAGCCATAAGCTGCGGTGCCAGCGATATTCATTTTGAGCCGACATCAGCCGAATTGATCGTTAAATTTCGTCTTGACGGGGTCCTCGGAACCGTCGAGAAGCTTCCGAAATCCTTCTCTGATAACGTAATCGCAAGGCTTAAGGTCTTGGGCGGGCTTTTGACCTATCGAAATGACATACCCCAGGAAGGCCGCTTGGAAATCAAGCAGACAAAAAACTCCGTTCTGGATCAAAGGCTTTCCATTTTCCCGACAATAAACGGACAGAGAGCTGTCGTGCGATTATTTTACCAGAACAAAAATCTCGCAGAATTAGAGCAGCTTCGCCTGTCAGAAGAAATATACAAGACCCTTAAAAAAACGGCGGCTAAAAACCAGGGAGTTTTATTACTGACAGGGCCCGCCGGCAGCGGAAAAAGCACAACCCTGGCGGCTATGTTAAGACATATCGTAAAAAACTTCCCCGGCAAAAGTATAGTAACTCTCGAAGACCCTGTAGAAATAAGAGTGGAAAATATTACCCAGGTTCAGATTTCCCCTCATGGTGAGATGACATTTCCAACAGCCCTGCGCTCGCTGCTCAGACAGGACCCACAGGTACTTATGATCGGGGAAATTCGAGATGCTGAAACCGCAAAAATCACCATCGAAGCCGGCCTTACCGGCCACTTCCTTATGAGTACTATGCATAGCGGCACACCCGCCGGCGGTTTCCTCAGACTGCTTGAGATGGGAATCGAACCCTACCAGGTTACATCGAGTGTAACCGCTGTTTTAAATCAAAGGCTTCTCCGCAGGCTTTGCGATAAATGTAAAAAACAAAATGACAAAACCGGTGAGTTTGAAGCCCCGGGCTGCAAAGAATGTTTCGGCACAGGTTTCAAAGGCCGGGTACTTATTGCCGAGATGGTCGAACTGGATACTCACCTTCGCAAGGCTATCCTCGCAAAATCCGACCTCGAAGAGCTTGAACAAATATTGAAAACCGCAGGCCACCAAAGTTTAGCCGCTGACGGTGAAAGGCTCGTTGAACGCGGCATAACAACCCGGCAGGAACTTAATAAAGTATGCGGAATAATTGAGGAATAAACAAATGGCTATGTTTGAATATACCGCGATTACCCCTTTAGACAGGATGATGAAAGGAACCGTCGAAGCCGGTTCAAGAGAACAGGCCCATGAACTGCTTGCCCAAATGCAGCTTACCATCAACTCCATTGATAAAGCCAAACCACAAAAGCCCAAAAGCAGCATTGGCAGAAATGAGTTTCTGCTTTTCAACCAGCAGCTTGCCTCGATAACAAAAGCCGGCATCCCGCTCGAAAAAGGACTTCGCGAACTTTCCCGTGATATTGCTTCGAAACCAATGCGAAACCTTGTCACCGACATCGCCGACGACCTCGAAGCCGGTGTCGCAGTTGAAGATGCTTTCACAAAAAGAGAAAAATATTTCCCGCCCCTCTACGGCCGAATCTTAAAGGCGGGTATTGAAACAGGCAGATTGAGCGAGATGCTGACCAATCTCAACCGGCATTTCGAGGTCGCCGGCATGACCCGGAGAATAATTTTCGAGGCAATAAGTTACCCCGCAATCATTGTCACTTTGACTCTGATCATCGCCACCGGCATCTTTTTGTTCATAATACCCCAGTTTACCGGTATTTATGAAAATATGCTCGAGGGGATGCCTCTGCCCTTTGTAACACAGTTAATTCTCGATATTTCCGCGAATATAGGGTTTATCTGGGTGGGGATAGGTGTATTTATCGGCATCATAGCAGCTTTGTATGTGGCAATCAGTTCGTTTCCCGCGGGACGCAGATTCAAAGAATCAATCATTTTGAGAATGCCCATAATAGGCAAACTTCATCACAGCAGCATACTCGGTAAATTCTCCGAAGCCATGAGTATGATGGTTGCGGCAAATTGCGACATGCCGACGGCTCTTAGATTGAGCGCAACTACCACAGGCAGTGAAAAAATACTGCTCGAAAGCGAAATCCTCGCTGGCCAGATCGAAAAGGGTGCTAACATTTTAGAAGCCGGCCAGTCCTGCGCGGTTATTCCTAAACTGTTTTTGTATTCGGTTCAACTCGGCGCCCAGCGAAACGAGTTGCAGGACAACCTCTTTAGTTTGAGCCAGATGTATTCGGGACAGGTCCGCTGCTGGCAAGGGAGGCTCCAGGCGTTTTTCCTGCCTACGATGCTGATATTACTCGGAGGATTCGTCGGTACGATTATCGCAGCGGTCTTTTTACCCATAATACAGGTTATTGCAGGCTTATCATAATCATGATAGTTCGGTGAGAATATGCTTATAGCTTTGTTAATAATGATATTGGTTTTCTTTGCCTTCTTAGGCTATAAGAAGCCCGCGATTGCTTTTATTACCGCGCCTCTCGTAAGCATCGGCCTGTTTTTGTCCGCGATCACCTTTAACAGGCCCGAGTGCGCAATATTTGCGCCGAATGTTTTTCTCATAACCCTATTGGCTATATTAACCTCCAAAGCCGATGCCGACACGAAACAATGGCCCCGGCGATGGGCAAAAAGAGTACTCGTCGCTCTGGTAACGATTATTTCAACTACAATCGCGGTAATTTTTACACCCGGCGGTATTCTCGCACTTTTGTTAGCAGTTTTTATAGTAAGTTACATATTAAGGTCGCGTCATGCTATCGCCGGCTACGTTTTTTCCACAATCGGTTCGAGCATGAGGCAGAATCTGCCTTTGGCGATGGCACTGGAATCAGCCTCAGTGGGGCAAAAAGACAAACGCGCAAAAATCCTGCGGAATATAAAGAACTGGCTCGTTCAGGGATATTCACTAAGTGAGTCAATAAAATTCGGCTATCCTTACTGCCCCGGACATATTATCGCGACTATAGCCGCGGCAGAGAAAGTTGACCAGCTTCCATCCGCCATCCAGTCAATCGAAAATGATTTAATTTCAACTGCTGATGAAAAACGCAGAATTAAAACTTTCTACCCGCTTTATATAGCTTGTGTGATGATCACGATGTTTGTAATTGTTCTCGGATTAATGACATTTGTCTTTCCCCAGTTCAAGGCAGTAATCGAGGAAGTCGCCGAGGGCCAGACGCTTCCGAAGATAACCCGGATATTAATGCAAATAACGCATTCGATAGCATATGAATTTGGCTGGGTAGTCGGCCTATCCGCGTTATTTATTTTTTATATGGTTTTGCCTGCCACAGTACATGTTAAATTAAGGCCCCGTAGACCGCAAAAGCAGTATTTAATTTCGCGAATCGGCGATTTTATCAAATGGCATCTGCCCGTACTGCGCTGGTTCGAGAAAAATAACTCTACTTTGCAGGTTATCGAAATGCTCAGGTTGTCACTTAACTCGGGCTGCACCGTCGATCAGGCCATAGCCAACACCATCGACCTGGACATTAACAGCCGATACAAAAAACGCCTGTGCAAATGGCTCACCAAAGTAGAAGCCGGCGGAAACATCTCCGATACCGCCAGAGAAGCTAAATTGCCGAACTGTCTCGCATGGGCATTCGATGAAAAGGTAAATCAGGGAAATACACCAACTATTCTCGAAACACTCGAATCGATCTATCGAACTAACTATAACTATCGGGCAAACTTTATCAAGATGCTTTTCGGCCCCGGCGCTACTGTTGTATTGGGCCTGGTAGTTGCCTTCGTAGCCTGCGCGATATTTACCCCTATAATTTCTATTATCAATAGTTTAACACACGGATATGTCCCGTAGAATGAATATTACCGGAAAGAAAACCCGATATAAAGCGTTCTTGCTTATAGAATTGACCGTAAGCCTGGCGGTTCTGGGTATTCTTCTAACCTGCCTGGTTGTATCCCTGTACGGCTTTAAGACTTTTAATCATTATCAATTGACAAGACAGCGATGCACCTCGGCCGCACAGGCACAAATTGACAGCATTACCGTAACCGGCAGACAAATCAGTAAAGAAGATCTCGATCACCTCTGGCCCGGAGTAACCATTTCGATAGAACAATCCGATGGAACCGAGCAGTGGAAAGGACTAAAACTCATCAAGGCCAGGGCAACCGCTGGAAGCTTTACAAAAACTGTTACAATCGAATTGAGTAGATATATTTTGCCCCGAGAGGAAAAATAGAAATGCGTAAAGGAATAATGCTCATGGAAGTATTAGTGGTTATAGCCGTCATTGCACTGGTGTCTATCCCTTTCGCCACCCTCTCGGTAATAACCCTGCGAGATATTCCGCGATACTATCGAATGATCTCGGCCAATACGAGTATGCTCAATCTTGTGGAGCGGATTCGTGACGATGTCAATTCCGCAAAAAGATTCCCTGAATCCTTTAACGATTTTACTGCTGGCACTGACACACTTCTGATCGAACAGGCCGATCAAACGATCTGCTATAAGGTAAAAGATAACCTGATACTCAGAAAAAAGTTTCGTAATAACGCCGCCGAAGATGAAACAGATTCAGCCTCATGGGAAATCCCGCATGGTAAACTCATCTGGCGAATCCAAAACGAAAACGATAAATTCCACTCGCTGGAACTTGAAACTTACATTGAAATAAAAACCGGGAGAATTGTCGAAAAGAAGTTGGCAAATTCTCACCTTTTTTTTGCCGATGCCTATAAAGAGCCGGAGAATCACCAATGAAATCAAGAAAACGAAAAGGTTTTATTTTGGCTTTTATTATCATAATCCTGCCTTTAATCGGGGCTGAGATGTTTGTCCTTGGCAGAGGCTCATATTTGATTATGTTTCAGGCCGACCACGCCTTTCTCCAAGCCAGTGAAAAAAACCTCATAAACAGCGGATTGGCGTGGGCACAAAAAAATGTTCAAAGTGAAAATGCGGATATTTTTAATAAAGTTATAGAACTGCCCGTGCCCCTCACAAACTGCAGCAGTACAACTTTGAGAGTCATGGTTGAAAAATCAGACAACGCTCAACCCACTGTTAAATTGGAATCATCTTGTACCCGCGGCAGACAAACCTTTAACCACAGGAAAACATATCTACTTGAACCGTACTCGACAGTCATAAGTTTTTGCTGCCTTTTTCGGTCATAGGCAGGCGTTTTC
>CAYNKU010000029.1:0-1190 GCA_964397865.1 uncultured Pirellulales bacterium
TAATTAACTCATTTCGAGGGTGGTTTTTGCCTTTTCAAAGACGTTTTTCTCCGTTTCATCGGGTTCGATGTCGAGCCAATGGACATTTTTGAAAGTTCTAAACCAGGTTCTCTGGCTTTTTGCGAATCTTCTGGTATTTTTTTTAATCAATTCAACGGCTTCTTCGAGGGGGATTTCTCCTTTTAAGTGGCGGATTATTTCGGCGTATCCGATTGCGCAGGCGGCCTGGGGGCTGAGGGGGTTTTCTTCCGCGAGCAGGGACTTTACCTCTTCGACAAGGCCTGCTTCGATCATTTTTTTTACTCTTTTGTTAATCCTGCTGTTTGCATCGGTTTTTTCCCTTGCAAGTCCGATTATTTTCCAGTCGGAGATGGGGGGGTCGGCATCGAACTGGTTTTGGAATTGCGAGATGGGCTTTCCGGTAAGCTGATAGACCTCGAGCGCTCTTACTATGCGTTTGGAGTCGTTGGGGTGTATGCGCTCGGCGGCCTCGGGGTCGATTTCAGCGAGCTGATCGTAGAGGCTCTGGAGGCCATGGCTTTGGACTTCTTTGAGCAATTTTCGGCGCAGAGACTGGTTTGTGCCGGGGCCTTCGAAGAGGCTATAGAGAAGAGCTTTTATATAAAGCGCGGTTCCGCCGACGGCGACGATGGGGATTTGCTGTTTTTTTAACCGGCTGATCGTACTATTGGCGAGCTTGAGGAAGTCAGCGACGCTGAAGGATTCGCTCGGTTCGACTACGTCTATGAGGTGGTATGGAACTCGACGGCGAGCCTCGGCGGAGGGTTTGGCGGTGCCGATATCCATTCTTTTATAGACCTTCATGGAGTCTATACTAATGATATGGGCGCCTGTTTCTTCCGCCAGCTTCAGGGCGAGGGCACCTTTGCCGCCGGCGGTAACACCGAGGATTAGCGTCATTTTGCTGTTCATAATTTACCGTGCAAGAAGTCCGCGAAAACCATATAATACAATATATCGCCCTGCGGGGCAATCGAGCAGCATTTTGGGCCAGGAAAACGGGGTTGTTTGGCGATAATGGATAAAAGTTATGATAGTGAGAGTTTTAAGGGTCAGCTTGTCGAGAAGTGTGAGCTTGTAAATCGAACTCTCGGGCAGATATTGGCTGATCAGGGGGATATTGAAGACAGTCTGCGCGAGGCGATGAGTTATACGCTTGAGGGAGGGGG
>CAYNKU010000029.1:1290-10255 GCA_964397865.1 uncultured Pirellulales bacterium
ACGCTGGCGTTTGAGATACTGGCGTCGAAGGTGCAACCTCCGCAAAAGGCTGTAGAGCTTATCCGTGAGTTAGCTGAGGCGGCGGGGCCGGCGGGTATGGTGGGTGGACAGATGGCGGACTTGAGGGCGGAGAACACCCCGGCGGAGCGTGAGACGCTCGAATATATCCATCTAAATAAGACCGCCAAGATGTTCGGTTGTGCAGCGGCGATGGGCGGGGTTTGCGGGGATGCTGATAGAGAACAAATCGATTTGCTGAGGCGTTATGGTCTTAAGATCGGGTTGGGATTTCAGGTTGCCGACGATATCCTGGATGTTTGCGCCTCGAGTGAGCAGCTTGGGAAAACCGCAGGCAAGGACAGCAGGCAGGGAAAAGCTACGTATCCAGGTATCGTTGGAATGGCTGATTCGAGGAAGCTGGCGAAAGAGTTGGCCGAAGAAGCAATAGCTGTGATTGAGCCTTTCGGCCCTGAAGCGGATATCTTAAGGCAGTTGGCGCAGGTGCTTCTTGCCAGGGAAAGCTGAAAAGCCCCGCGGGAGTTGAGATTCTTCGATTGATAAGCAGGTTTTAAAAAGTGGCATTTTGGGGCCAGGCTGTTATTATTAAACAAGTAAAGATTTTTAAGAAAGGCTTTTTTTACCGCAAGGAGCATGATTTTGCCAGATGTTGTGTCCAGTCGGCAACAGGATGTGAGTAAATTACTTGAAACAATAAATAGTCCGCAGGACCTTAAGAAACTTTCGGTCGAACAGTTGCAGGTTCTGGCTGAGGAGATAAGACAGTATATACTTTCCTCGGTGAGCAGGACAGGGGGTCATCTTGCGAGCAATCTCGGTGTGGTGGAGCTAACGATTGCTCTTCACTATGTGTTCGATTTTGAGCGGGATAAGCTGCTGTGGGATGTAGGGCATCAATGTTATACCCACAAGATATTAACCGGCAGGAGGAAAGAATTTCTCAGGCTGCGTCACCCGGACGGGGTCAGCGGTTTTCCGAATCCGGCGGAGAGCGAATACGACCATTTTACGGTCGGGCACGCGGGGACGGCGGTTGCTACCGCGATAGGAATGGCGCTTGGTCAGCTTCAGAGAAAATCCGACGAGAAGGTGGTTGCTCTCGTCGGCGATGCGAGTATAGTCAACGGACCTTCGCTGGAGGCCCTTAATAATTTAGGACTTGTCAAAAGGCAGCTTCTCATAGTTCTCAACGACAACTCGATGGCGATCGACCCAACCCAGGGCGCGGTAGCCAAATATTTTTCCAAGATACGCCTGAGTCATACTTACGAAGATATTGTCAAAACCACGAACAATATCCTTGAGCATCTGCCGGTGATAGGCAAGGGGGTGGAGGAGGCGATAGAAAGGCTGAAAAAGAGTATAAGGATGGTTCTTCCGGCCAGCCAGATGTTCGAAAGCATGAATATTCCTTATTTTGGACCTGTCGACGGTCATGACATAAAGTCACTGGTTCAGCTTTTTACCGCGATGGCGCACCTGGAAAGGCCTGCGATACTTCACGTGTACACTAAAAAAGGCAAGGGCTTTAATCCCGCGGGCGATAATCCGAGGATGTTTCATTCTACGGGCCCGTTTAGTATAACCGGTTCTGCTGTTGAGTCGGGTTCTGAGCCGGGGGGCAGGAGTTTTACGAAGGTATTCGGGGAAAGTCTCTGCGAACTGGCTTCGAAAGACGAGAGGATAGTCGGGATAACCGCGGCTATGTGTGACGGGACGGGGCTTTTTGACTTCAGGGAAAAGTTCCCGGAGCGTTTTTATGATGTCGGTATCGCTGAGAGTGTGGCGGTGGATATCGCAGCCGGCCTTGCGGCAGGGGGTTTGAGGCCCGTTGTGTGTATCTATTCGACATTCCTTCAGCGAACTCTTGACCAGATTTTCCAGGAGGTGGGTCTTTCCGATTTGCCAGTTGTTTTCTGTGTTGACAGGGCTGGTTTTGTCGGGGCAGACGGGCCGACTCATCATGGGCTGATGGATATAGGATTTTTAAGGATGATTCCCAATATGGTGCTCATCGCGCCGGCTGACGAGGCTGAGGTTAAACTTGCGCTGGAGTTCGCGATCGGTCAGAACAGACCGGTTGCGATAAGGTATCCCAAGGATATTGTGCCTTCCAAAGAATTCGATCTAAGCGCGTGCCAGAAGGTTTTTAAGCTTGGAAAAAGTGTGGTCGTAAAGGCGAATCCCGATTCGGATGTTGCGATTGTTTCTTATGGAAGCGTTCTCGATGAGGCTCTGAGGGCCGAGGCTTTGCTCGGAGGAGAAGGAATAAATGTGGACGTAATTAACGCGCGGTTTGCTGTACCGCTTGATGAGGCGATAATTAAGCCGTTGGCGGAGGGTAAGGGTATAGTAACAGTTGAAGATCATAGTCTTGCCTGCGGCTTCGGTTCGGCGGTTCTGGAGGCGGCGCACGAGAGTTGCCCCGGGCCGATAGAGAAATCCGTTAAGGTTTTGGCGGCTCCGAGGAGCTTTATCGGGCATGATTCGCGAAAAAACCAGTTTATACAGGCCGGCATAAACGCCGATAAGATAGTACAAGCAGTGAGGCAGGTTCTGGGTATTGGATAGTATGGCAGGGGTTTTATGGCGGAGAAGAAGTGTAATTTAGTTATATTTGCGAAGCCCAACAGGCCTCATATAACCGAGGCAATAAAGCAGTTTACTGATTTTGCGCAGGAAAAGGCCCGGATACTGGAGGTTTGCGGTATAGAGGATTGTGCAGTTGGGCAACTTGACAAGGCCGATTATGCGGTGGTATTCGGCGGGGACGGGACGATTATCTCCGCGGCGAGGCAGCTTAGCCAGAGCAGGGTGCCCGTGATTGGGGTCAATCTCGGTAAGCTGGGATTTCTCGCGGAGTTTAGCGTTACGGAGCTGCAGAATTTGTTTGACCGTGTCTGTCAAGGCGATGTTAGTATCGAGAACAGGATGGTATTGAACTGCTCGATTTTGACAGACGGCAGCGAAAAGTTTAGTTCGGCGGCGATAAATGACTTGTTTATTAACGCTGGGGCGCCTTTTAGGACTATAGAATTGAAGGTTCTTGTTGACGGCCAGCCTTTGGCGGGCTGCGTGGCCGATGGACTGATAGTTTCTACGCCCAGCGGTTCGACGGCTTACAATTTGTCGGCGGGCGGGCCTATACTTTCGGCGAGTTTGAGAGCGATGGTTGTGACACCGATTTGCCCGCATTCGCTGAGCTTCAGGCCGATAGTTATCAACGCCAACAGCACTGTGGAGATCGTGGGAGTCAGAGTTAATCAGGGTACAACGGTTTCCATTGACGGGCAGATATCCTTGCCTTTGACAAGCAATGATGTAGTGAAGGTGGAAAAATATCCGGGTGATTTGCTTATGGTGAATAACCCTTTAAGGACACAATGGGACACGCTTGCTACGAAACTCGGCTGGGCGGAAAAGCCTAAATATGGGCAGGAGTGAGGATTTTTTGGCAGAAATTTACCCTGAACAAGGCTGACAGCCTGTGGTATTTAATTAGTAGTGGTTTTATAACCTCCGAGAGCGGAGTTATCAATATCAAAAACCGCTGTTTTTGAAGTTGCGAAATGGGCCGTATTATGAACAAAAAAGGAATTATCTTGGCTTTTGGTCTCTGGCTGATAACGGTCGGGGTTTGCCAGGGGGTTGGCAGAGGTACGAGTCCGCCGAGTTCGGGGCCAAGGAGCGGTCTGATCAGGAGCCCGAATCCGATAGACCGCAGCAGCAATCTGGTAGTAACCGGTAACATCGCCGGCGGAAAACATTTCAGGGGAATAGTTCCGTATAGTTCCACAAATTATTATAGCGGCTCGATGCCGTCGTCTTCTCTGGATTCTTTTTTAAGGTATAGTGCCGGTTCGACCGGCGAACTTTATCGGGGCGGGTATGAGTCGTTTTATTCGCCAAGCCGGACGGTTACCTCCACCAGGGCCGGTATGCGGAGGGTTTTCAAGCCCCAAAACGCAGGAGTGGGCATCGGGGTTACCGGTGGGCTTGGGCGGGCAGCCGAGATCGGCCGGGCGAGGTTGGTGGAACCGTCTTTTGTCAGACCCAGGCCTCTTTCCAGGCTGCCTCAACAGATTAAAACCGCGTATATAGATACTCAGGACAATCTGTCGATGGGGAGAAGGCTGTCGGTTGAGCAGAGCCAAAAGCAGATGGAAGAATTTCGTTTTGATCTCCAAAAAGCGGCTGAAAAGGCCGAGGAATTGGCAAGAAAAATTGCTCCGGAAGATCGAAGTCAGCCTCAAAAAGCGCAGAACATTCAAAGGCCGGCAAGGTCTACAGCCGATATATTCGATTTGATGACAAAACAACTTAAGGCTGCTCGTGAGCAGGCACAGGCTGAGGCGGGGGCCGAAGCGGAGGCTGGAGAAGATCAGGCGGATACGCCCGAGCAGGTCGATGAGGCTGAACTGGTCGATCTGGAGCAGATAGTAAAAGCGAAATCTATCCTGGGAGAGCACAAGACATTCGCGTCCTTTTCAGAGGATCGTTTCAATCAGTACATGAGAGCAGCCGAAGTTTATCTGGCTGAGGGTAAATATTACCGGGCGGCTGATTGTTATACGATAGCGTCGATTTACAAACCCGAGGATCCGCTTGCCTATGCCGGTAAGAGCCACGCCCTCTTTGCCGCCGGCGAATACATGAGCAGTGCTCATTTCCTGGCGAGGACGCTGGAGATATTCCCGGAATACGCCGGGCTCAAGATCGATATCGAGGCGATGGTTGCCGACAGAGACAAACTCGAGAGCAGGATAGTTGATATCGAGAAGTGGCTCGAACGAAACGAAACACCGGAGCTTCGGTTCCTTCTGGGCTATCTTTATTATCAACTCGGCAGGTTCGAAGAGGCCCTGGAATCCATCCGGCGGGCTTATGAAGAGATGCCGGATTCGCGGGCGGTATTGGCGCTCAAAGCGGTTATCGAAGATGCCGCTAAATAACCGGTCACGTCTGTTTAGTCGTAAACATAGTTGACATGATAAGAATAAACAACTCTATCGAAGCAGGCGAAGCTTTTTCAAAAAAAGGCTTCATAGGGCAGTCACTTCCAGGTTTTGAGCCAAGGCCGGAACAGATTAAAATGGCTTCGGCGGTACAGAAGGCGCTTATTTCGGGCAGACACCTGGCCGTCGAGGCCGGTACGGGGGTGGGCAAAAGCTTTGCGTATCTGGTCCCGGTAATAGATAGAGCGGCAGCGACGGGCCTTAAAGTGCTTGTGAGCACATTTACCATCACTCTGCAGGAGCAGCTTATCAATAAGGATTTGCCCTTTCTTGCCGAGTGCATGCCTTGTCAGTTTACGGCGGTTTTGGCAAAGGGAAGAGCGAATTACTTGTGCAAAAGAAGGCTTGATTTTGCTTTGAGAAGGCAGAGAGATCTTTATGATTCTTACGATAGCGACCTGGAGGTAATAAAAGACTGGGCCGAGAATACAAGTGACGGTTCGCTCAGTGACTTGTCTTTTGTACCTAAAAATTCGCTCTGGGACAGCGTTTGCAGTGAGCACGGGAACTGCCGGGGCAGGAAATGCGGGCATTTTCGGGACTGTTTCTACTGGCGGGCAAGGCGGCGATTGGAGACGGCTGATATTATCGTGGCGAACCACGCCCTCATGTTCAGCGACCTTGTGCTCAAAGAGCAGGGGGCATCGATCCTGCCGGATTATCGGTATGTTATTGTAGATGAGGCACATAATCTCGAACATGTTGCCGAAAATCACTTTGGGATAAACCTTAGTTACGCAAGGGTAAAATATCTGCTTGACGGGCTCTATAGTCCGCGGAGCCGGAGGGGGTTTCTTGGCCGAGGACAAGCGGACAAGGCTATTGAGATAGTAAAGCAGACCTCCGAGGAGGCGAAGAGATTTTTCAGGAAGGTGGATAAGTGGTACCAATCTGCCGAGCAGGAAACTCAGGGGCGATGCCATAAAAACTTCGTGGAAGATACCTTATCGGGGCCTCTTAAAAAACTTGCGTCGGAGCTTTCGGCTCTTAGGAAAAGAACCTCTGATGTGGATGAGAAATTCGAGCTGGGCCGGTTTATCGACAGATCCAAGGCTGTCGCAGAGGATATTGAAGATTTCCTTGGTCAGAAAAAGAGCGGCCACGTCTATTGGGTCGAAGCCTCATCCGGCGCACGGGTTTCGGTCAGGCTCAAGAGTGCGGCGGTAAACGTCGGGCCTGATGTAAAGAGATGTTTGTTTGAGAAGTTTGACTCTGTAGTTCTTACCAGTGCAACATTGAGTGTTAGCGCCGATGCGGAGAAAGCGGGATTCGGATTTTTTGCGGGCAGGATAGGGCTGGAGGATTTCGATGCTGTCGAACTCGGATCGCCTTTTGATTACCAAAAGCAGGTCACTGTTTATATTGAAAAGTACCTGCCCAACCCGAATGCCCCGGAGTTTGTCGGGGCTGCTTCCGAGGCGATCAAAAAATATATAGAATATACGAGCGGCAGAGCGTTTGTACTTTTTACAAGCTATGCGATGCTCGGGGATGTCGCGGAGAACGTTTCCGATTGGCTTAGCGAAAACGATATAGAGCTTCTTCAACAGGGGGCTGGTCTTGACAGGGGGGCGCTGTTGAATCGGTTCAAATCAAAAGGCTCATGTGCACTTTTCGGGACGGACAGCTTCTGGCAGGGCGTGGACGTGCCGGGTGATGCGCTTGGTAACGTTATAATAGTTCGGCTTCCTTTTGCGGTTCCGAATCAGCCGCTTCTGGCGGGCAGGCTTGAACAGATAAAAGAGCAGGGAGGGAACCCGTTTTTCGATTATCAGCTTCCTTCGGCTATAATAAAATTCAAGCAGGGTTTCGGCAGGCTTATACGAACCAGGACCGATACGGGGATAATAGTTATCCTCGATAATCGGATTGTTACCAAGGCATACGGCCGAGAGTTTCTCAAGGCGGTGCCGAAGTGTCGGGTTCAGATAATTTCGTCCGGCGAAAGAGGCTTACCTCAAGGCGACGGCCCTTGCGATAGTGATTGAGCTTTTGTCCGATTCGAACGAGGGCTTGAAGAGCTTATAGAATTCTCCGCTCCAGCGATAGCCGTTTATTTTGCCGTTGGCGTCTGTGGTGAACCACATATATCCTGTTCCGATACCAACCTGTCTGGTTTCGGTCGGGTCCATTCGGTGGCCTCGGTATGTGGAGTCGGCTACGTTAATTTTGTATTCGCCGTCTATCGTTTTTTCGGGCATTCCATTGACTATGAGGACATGCGTACTCCTTCGGCCGGTTTCAGGGTCAATACTGCGCCAAGCGATAATGTCTCCGGGCCGGGCATGGGCAGGCGAGAGAATTTGCAACCAGCCATCTTGCCCTGGTTTTTCGGTGGGCCTTTTGGAAAAGATGCGATAATAGCTGCTGCTGCCGGGTCTTCTGTTGTTGTTTAGAGCGGTTAGTCTTTCAAAGTGTTCAGGAAGACTTTTTTTGAGGACCAGGCTTAAGAAAGGGCCGCAGGTGAGGTGATATTTGCCGGCGGCCTCGTCTATACTCGGTCTGGAGATATAGTCGGTATCCCTGATATTAGAAAGTATCCAATGGGTTTGGTGGATTATTTTTTCTGTTTGTGGTGTTGCGGGGCCTGTCGGAGCAGGGATAAAGCCGGACGAGGCATCTTTTTTTTCGCCGAAATTCAGGCCGCCGCATCCGCTGAGCAGCGTTGTGCAAATAAACAAAAAAACTAAAAGCCATTTCTTCATCATAGTTTCCCTTGTTTTTGGTTAAGAATTTATTTCTACTGCGCATAGGAAGAGGATCGAAGAGCGTCCGTCAAAGACGGGTTTAAATAGTTTATAGTGTTCACCGCTCCAGCGATAACCGTCGATTTTGCCGTTTTCGTCAACGTGGAACCACATATATCCTGTGCCGATACCTACCTGCCTTTTTTCGGCGGGGGAGATTCTGTGGCCGCGGAAGGTCGAGTCTATGACGTTGATTTTGAACTCGCCGTCGATAGTTTCCTCCGCCATAGAATCCATTACGGCAATGTGCCCTGTTATATCGCCTGTTTCGGGATTTTTATCTTCCCAGTAAATAAAATCGCCGGGCCGCGCATCTTTGGGATCGAAGATAAGCTTCCAGCCCATCTCTTTCGCAAATTGTTCTCTTGCGGGTTCAAAGAAGCGGTAGTAATCAAGGATTTGGCCAAAAGACTCCGTTCTTTTCGGGAAAATTTTGTAATGCGCGGGCAAAGCCCTGCCAAGTATGTAGTCAGTAAGCTGCGCGCACATAAGATGATATTTGCCCGCAGCCTCATCGATAACGGCGTTATAGGTATAATCGGTATCCCTGACATTGCCGAGAATTCGGCGGGCTTCCTTGAGTATTTTAGCCGTTTCGGGAGTCGCGGGGCTGTTGGGGGCTTTTTTTGAGCCTGTTAGAGATAATTGTCGCCGCGAACTGCATCCAAATACAAATGAGGCTGTCAAAGTCGATATCAGCAGGAGGTTGCCGAAATTTTTGGTCATTAGCTTGTTTCCTTCTGCAAAGCCGGATTAACAGCGCAGAATTTTTTGAGCTGGCCGGCGGTTGCGGAAAGATTTTGCATTTTTTAGATGCGCCTGTCAAGTCAGAAAAAATGCGCCCGAAAATACAAAACCTAATCCTGACAAAGAAAAGAGGGGCCCCTTGTCTATAGACTGCTATTTGGTTATCTGGCTCGCAATCAGATTGTAGAGCCATGCGAATATCGCTCCGCCTATGGCACCATCTATAAGCGCCCAGGCAAGACCGATGATGCTGCCTTTCGCGCTTATACTGTAGCCGCGATAGAACAGACCTATGAAGGTGGGTTCGCCGGTTTGGCCGTCAAAAGCTATTATCCACCAGGTCAGACAAAATATTCCGAGACCCCAGATCAATCCGCAGGTAATCGCGAAGGCTTTGATATTAAGCTTCATAGTATCCCCCTTATTTCCCAAAACTTT
>CAYNKU010000029.1:10355-14789 GCA_964397865.1 uncultured Pirellulales bacterium
TATTTTCAAGGCAGGTGAAAAGATGAATTTTCCAAAGCGAGTAACCATTGGCAGCAAAACCATTTTAATAGTGCCCAGGTACAGCGAAACCGACCAGGCCGGTGTGGTTCATCACAGCGTTTTTCCCGTATGGTTCGAAATGGGCCGAACGGAGCTTTTGCGGGCTAACGGCTTGGCGTACAAAGACCTCGAGGCGGCGGGGGTGTTTTTCGTGGTCGCGGAGCTGAAGATAAGATATCGTCGACCGGCGTATTATGACGAGCAGCTCGAACTTGTGACGGAGTGCTCTTCTGTTACGTCGGCGAAAATCGAACATATTTACAGATTGACGCGTAGCAGTGACGGTGTGGTATTGGCGGAAGGCTCGAGTATACTTGCCTGTATAGACAGCGGCGGAAAGGTCAGACGCATACCTGAATTCATGTATCCGGAAGCTTGAAATAATTATGTGAATAGACTTGATTTTATCTGTCTGCGGAACTATTATTTTGTCTTGTTTTTCAATTTTCCGTCCTAAAAGTATCTTATGTAAGAGGATTCAATGGCCCAGGAGAAAAGAGAGAATTGCGGTCTTTTCGGCATCTATGGCGATCCTGAAGCGGTGCAGAAGACGTACTTTGGTTTGTTCAGTCTCCAGCATCGCGGGCAGGAGTCAGCGGGGATAGCCTCAAGTGACGGTCAGTCCATAAATGGCTATGTCGGGATGGGTACCGTGCAAAGAGTTTTTCGGCAAAGCAGAGGGGTACTTGAAAAACTGGCGAATCCGATAGCGATAGGTCATGTCCGGTATTCTACAAGCGGTTCGTCCGATGCCGTTAACAGCCAGCCCTTTCTTAGCGAGTACTCGCGCGGTCAGGTGGCGGTGGCACATAATGGAAACCTTATCAATGCCGGGCTTCTGCGGGATGAGTACGAGGCTTACGGCAGCATTTTCAAGTCGACAAGTGACACCGAGATAATTACCCACCTTCTGGCAAAACCAAGCCATGTCAGTAAACCGGATCCGCTTGCGCACGTTCTTAACCATCTTCAGGGTGCTTATTGTCTTCTTTTTCTTTTTGATAACCGTATCGAGGCCGCGAGGGACCCTTACGGAATTCACCCGTTGTCTCTGGGCAGAACCACTGAAGGTGCATACATTGTGGCCAGCGAGACCTGCGCCTTCGATGCTATTGGAGCAGAATTCATCCGGGAAGTGGAGCCGGGTGAAATTGTCACCCTTGACAGCAAGGGGCTAAAAAGCAGATTCTTTGTAAAGCCGGGAACCATCACGCCGTCTCACTGCATTTTTGAGCATATTTACTTTGCCAAACAGAACAGTTTTTTCTTTGGCGAGAACGTCCATGAATTCAGAAAGAAACTTGGCAGGCAACTTGCTGTGGAGCATCCTGTCGATGCTGACCTGGTCATTCCTGTACCGGATTCCGGTACAAGTGCGGCGGTGGGTTTTGCCGAACAGAGCAGTTTACCGTTCGATATGGGGCTTATCAGAAGTCACTATGTCGGCAGAACTTTTATAGCTCCGAACCAGAAGTCCAGGGAAATGGCTGTTAAGGTTAAATTGGCCATCGTCAAAGAGGCCATCGAAGGAAAACGCATAGTTGTTGTGGATGATTCGATTGTCCGCGGCACAACCACTCGCGGTAAGGTAAGGGCTATCCGTCAGGCCGGTGCGAAAGAAATACACTTGCGGGCAAGCTGTCCGCCGATAAGGTTCCCTTGCTTTTATGGTGTCGATTTTCCCACAAAGCAGGAGTTGCTCGCCCACAAACGCGACCTCGAACAGATCAGGCAGTTTCTTGAGGTAGATAGTATAGGTTATATGTCTCTTGAGGGACTTCTTGGTTGTGCGGTCCTGCCCGAAGATCATTATTGTACCGCCTGCTGGAGCGGTAAATACAGGATACCTGTCGATGTATCGCTTAACAAGTTTGTCATGGAACATTACCAGTTGAATATGTTTGACGATCTGACCGATATAAATGACTAAATTCATCAGCTACGAACAATCCGGTGTGAGCATAAACGCAAACGACCAGATGGTTGAAGAAATTTACTCTCACGTTGCCGGTACTTTCGGCCCGAGGGTGATGGATTTGAAAAATGCCTTCGCGGGTATGTTCAGGCTCGATTATGATGAAAAGCTTTTTAAAAGAAACTACAAACAGCCTGTCCTTGTCGCCTGTACCGATGGCGTAGGCAGTAAAGTCCAGATTGCCGCCGAGATGAATAAACTCGATACCGTGGGAATCGACCTGGTGGCGATGAGTGTGAACGATATGCTCGTTCAGGGGGCTGAGCCGCTTTTCTTTCTGGATTACCTGGGCGTCAACAAACTCGATCCCAAAGTAATTTCGCAATTAGTAAAAGGTGTTGCCGCCGGCTGTAAAACCGCTGATTGCGCTCTCATCGGCGGCGAGACTGCTGAAATGCCCGATACCTATCGTAAAAACGATTTTGACATGGCGGGCTTTGCGGTCGGGATTGTGGAGAAAGACCGCATTGTTACCGGGGCAAAAGTAAGAAGGGGTGACTGTATTCTGGGGCTGGCTTCGAGCGGAATCCACAGCAACGGATACACACTGGTTCGCAGGATTTGTTTGCAGCAGGCCGGGCTGAAGCTAACCGGGAAAATTGATTCTCTCGACGGAGCAATTCTGGGAGAGGTTTTGCTGGAGCCTACAAGAATTTATGTTCGACCGGTGCTGAAGCTGTTGTGGCAGTATAAGGTCAAGCGGGTTGTCCATGCGATGACACATATCACAGGCGGCGGAATCGTTGGAAATATCCCCCGGGTGTTACCAAAAGACTGCGACGCGGTGATAAAGAAGTCAGATTGGCCTGTCCCAAAGATATTTTCCTTCCTTCAGAACCTCGGGCCGGTAGAGGAAGAAGAGATGTTCAGGGTTTTTAATATGGGGATAGGTTATGTCCTTATAGTGTCGGAAGATTTTGCCGGTTCTATAGCCGCCAAACTCAGAAGATACGGTGAAAAGGTCTACCGCATAGGCAAAATTACTGCCGGTACAGGCCGGGTTGTTCTCAAATAGAGAACCTTTCCGATGACAAAAAAACCGCTTCGAAAAAGAAAGCCGCTACTCAAAACCCGCGGCTCAAGCCTGGCGGCTTTCGTATCAGCTTTTATTATATATGTCTGTTTTGCCTTTTATTTGTATCAGCCTCATTTCAGGAGCTTCAGCAGGATTCAATACCTGCTGGTGATAAGTCCTGCTCTGGCCGGCCTTGGTTGTTATCTGCTCAGTCGTCGATGGATTGGTTCTTATTTGGCCTCTTTCCTGGCCGGAGCCGTTTACGGTTTCGGTCCTTTTATATTAGGGCTTGGCAAATACCATCCCGCGGCAGGCCTTTTCTGTGCGATGCTGCCGTGGCTGTTTTGTCCAGCAGCCTTTGCATACAAAAATCGCTTTTCATGGCTAAATGTGCCATTGGCTGTTATGCCCTTTGCAGCGGTGATAATTTTCTTTCAGTTAGCTGCACAGCTTGGATTTTTTCCGGTTCCCACCCAGATAAGATTGGGCCTGAAAGACTTTGCGGGCCTGATTTTCCCATTGGTTCTAACAGTGAGAAATGCCAACCTTCTCGGTTTTTTCCATATCCCTATTGCGCCGCTGATACTGGGTTTTTCGATATTGCTTAAGGCTCGACGGTTGGGAATATTGACTATTATCGCCGCCGGTCTGATATTGGTAATGTGCCCTTGTTTTTTCGGTGTGAGCCCTGTTATCTGGCTTGCGATCCCCTTGCTATGCTGTTGTGTTCTTATAGGAGTTGGATCTCAAACCATTACTTCGGCAGGATTTGCCGACAGAAAATGGTTTTGGGGAATATCTATGGTAATGGCATTTATAGCTATCGCCACCCTTCTTTTAGGGACAAAATACGCATATATTTTCGCCGGCCTTGGCGCAAATTATGTAAGACTGTTTGCCCAAACGGCAAAAATGTACATACTTGCGGCCGTAACGATGGCGGGGGTTTACATTCTCGCAAGGAGTAATCTTCGCTTAACTCCGCTGAGATGGATTACTTTTTGCCTGGTAATTGGGCTGGATATTTTTTTCTCAGCAAGATTCATTGTCGACCACCTTTTGTAAAGATAAAGTCAGGAAGGTGGGTTCGCCGGTTTGGCCTTTAAAAAAATCCATACAGCTATGGAGGCGGATGATAGCTGGCAACTTCACCCTTGTCGTTTGGCCTGAAAATTTCCCTGAGGATGTCACGGCCATCTTTGCTGGTGGCCTTAACCCACTGATTGTCTTCAGGTCTTCGAATAAGCTTTCCCCGGCCCCATCCGCTTTGATCGGAGCCAGAAGTATCTTCATCCGGCATTTCCAGAAAGCCAATGAATAACTCCGATTCTTTCGGGTTGTAGCTATAGCTGAATACATATGCCCTTACTCCTGCGGGCTGACC
>CAYNKU010000030.1:0-2391 GCA_964397865.1 uncultured Pirellulales bacterium
TCATTATCTGCTCTACAGCCGGTTTAATACGCACTAAATCGGCGTAGGGACCTACCAGAATAATCTCGTCATGGATTAACAAGACTATTCTAACGGCCTTGGCATTGGCCCGCAGCCATCTCCATATTTCTCCAGCAGCCTTCTTCATCATATCCGCACCCGTTCCTTGGATTAGCATATTAAACCCCGACCTTAAATCGTGGGGGGTCAATGTGATATAGTACCTTCTTCTTCCGGCCCACGTAACAGTGTAACCACTGTCCTCTTGGAATTGTTCACACCGGGCTATAGCTATCTTGACTTGCGGGTAGGTTTTGAACCAGGCGTCATTAAATTTTGTGTACTTGCCGTAAGCTATGCCAAAGTTAGTCGGCTTAATGTCTGTTCGTTGTTTTTTGAATTTTTTCTTATATTTAGCGTAATCAGGATGAGTTTCAATCAAGCAACCCTCTGGGATGCCCAGATTAAACACTTTATTAGCGGTATCTAAGTGCACGTCTTTATTCTGAAGAAAGGCATCGATTAGGTTTCTGTCCCCCGCAATATGTGCTAATATTCGTAGCTCTTGTTGATTATAGTCTATTTTTAGGGCTTTCACCAGTCAACCTCAAAATATAAACAAAGAACGCACATTAACATCTGGAACCAGATTATTCAACTTGGCTAATTGTTGTAGATTAGGTTTATATGAAACACACCGACCCGACTTTACGTGCCGGAAAGATGGATATATCCTGCCGTCTGGTCTGATTAAGTCCCAGTAGGGTTTGACAAAGGCGTCCAGTAGCTTTCTAACCGCTTGGTATTTCTGATATAAGGGGAAAAACGGGTGCACGTCCAATAAGTCAGCTATAACCTTGTTTCCCACGCTATAATTACTGGTCTTGGGGTTTTTCTTCAAAGGCATCCCCAATTTTTTTATAACAATCTGAGAAATTTCTTTGGGAGAGCTGAATTTAACAGGCGGCAAGAGGTTGTCCCCACCAAAAAGCTCTCCCTGATAATATAAGTCCATGCCCAGCGCCACACACATTTTTTCCTCAAGCTCGCATTTTAGAAGGTCTAACTTAGTTTCCTGCTCGGCTAACAGACTTTTATCCACCAACACTCCCGTGGTCTCCATCTCAATCTGCACTGGAATAAAAGCACAATCAATATTAAATATCTGCATTTGTTGATTCTTAACCAACAAAGGTCGTTGAAACTGCCACAAGTCCCAGCTATCTTTTGAGTCTAATTGACAGTAATCAACCATTTCCTGTGAGTCGAACGCAAATCTTTGCATCTCTTTCCATGTTTTACGCAACTTCCCCGTATATTTGTAAACCAGATATTTCAGCCCACGAGAGTTATCCGGATTTAGGATGTATTCTGCTATCATCGTATCTATAAGCTCCACTTGCTGTAAGATGCTATCTACTTTTGCGGGGCTAACACGCTTGAGAACTTTGAAGTCAAACACCAGATTATGCCCGATGATTTGTTTAGCTCGAAGAAACAAACCCCACAGTAGTTTCCAAATAGCGTGCCAGTTTTCTGGAGTAAAATAAATATAACAACTATTGTGGCCGTCGTATAACGAAAGCCCTTTAATATTTTGGGTAAACCAGTCTAAACTGTCAGTTTCAGTATCAAAAGCCAAGCACTTAGAATCAAAAGTCTTCAAGAAATCTTCAAGTTTATTCGGCTCTGTTATTAACATCAATTCTCCTGCACTCAGGACAAAGCTCTTGTTCCCAACTTTCAGTGTCCGTCCAATAAATGTGCCTCCCGCAAAGTTTGCACAGAATAGGCCAACTCACGGGCGGTTCCAAACAGGGGTCTAATTCGTTAGGTTCGTGGTCGTCGTTGTTCATATCATTACATACGAACCGTGTGCGAAAATGTTCAACAGAAAGTATTTTTTTATTTTTCTCTTTTATTCCGAACATCCTGCCATAATATACGTATATATAGTATAGGAGACTATTATGTCAGATAGAATAGAGTTAGCCTTGCATCGTTTGCACAATGAGGCTAACGGTTATCCAGAAGAAAGGGAATCTCGAAGCCACGACCGAAAGCAAGGCAGGGCAAGAAGCCTCCCAAGCAGCAGGCGGTCAAAATCTCTATACTGCAAGACTGAGGACGGCAAGGACCGAGATAACGCAGGGAAGCACGGGATTACAGCGAAAGCTGACGTTAGAACCCTAACGGGATAAACAAACCTTTCGTCCTGTATGCTGGATAAGTTATCTTGTAAGTTGGGGAAGTCCCTCTTGCAGGTAGAGATTGGTACAACTATACGTAATTAATTATAGGACGGGTAGTCAGAACAAGGATGGCGTAAAAGATACATCGTATCCTTCGCCCGTCCAGTTATTTTATTTTTGTAAGGATTATGCTGGAAAG
>CAYNKU010000030.1:2491-14386 GCA_964397865.1 uncultured Pirellulales bacterium
ATCGTATCCTTCGCCCGTCCAGTTATTTTATTTTTGTAAGGATTATGCTGGAAAGCACGATTACAACAAGGTGGTGTCCTCATTGCGGGAGACGTCGAAGCCTGGAGTATTTCTGGGTGCGGGAGGACAAACCAGGTTCGTTTTATGCTTTTTGTATTCCTTGTTGTGGAAAAGAGCACAGGGATTACGATTACCCACTAATTTCGACCACAGGCGGGGGTTCGCTTAGTGCTGGTAGGCAAAGAATCGAGGACATGCGTTTATGAAGAAACCACCGAGAGTGTTCCATAGGAGTATTGCCCGGAATTTTAACGATGAGCTGCTGCCCATTATCCAGAATTTGACTGCTTTAGGCTATCAACCGAATGCAATCGGCCAGATTGTTGGTTTTGCTGGTGAGTTAAGCCGTGACTGGTTGAAGAGCTTGATGAAGGACAATGTGGATGTAGCTGAAGCGGTGAAAACGGGCCGTATTTTAGCGCAGGCGGTTACGTTAGCAAGAATGATAAAAGCCGCCATGGGTTACTCCTATGAGGAAGTGGACGAATACTGGGAGCCGACCGGCGAGAAAAAGGCTAATCGGCAGTTGAAATGGAACCTGAAAAGGAAGACTGTTCACAAGCGGCAGGCGCTTCCTAATTTACAAGCCGTGTTGAAGTTGGCTCAAGGTTTGATGCCTGAATTATTTCGGAATGATGGTGATGGCAATTCAGGCGAGGTTACCACTGAAGAACAGCTTACACGTTTAGGCGGGAATTTAATGAATGAAGTATCCAGACTCAGCCCAGCAGTTTTGGTCAAAAATACCCAGAACGACGGCGGAAAATCTTCAGTTTCGGTTGAAGTTAAACCGTCTGTTGGACAAGGACAAAAGCTATCAAAAGGTGATGAAGCAGTGGATTCTCGAATGGCCCCAAATAGCGTTTGATGCTTTTTTCTTTGGGTACGACCCTCGGTTAAAAATTGGACAACGGGACCTCCCGTACATTCTACGGCCAAGTCAAATAGGTATGGTTACGGAGTTAAAGGATTGTATCGTTGATAACCCACACGATTTGTTGAACGACAAGTCCAGAGATGAGGGTGGAACGGAAACCATAGTCGGAATGTATGTGATTTATTGGGCGTTGACGCCGCAGACTTCTTTTTTGGTAGGGAGCCGAAAGGAGCAATATGTTGATGCTGCTACGGAGATAGAAGGCAATCGTGTTAGTGGTGAGCACAAATGCCTTTTCTATAAGGTACTATATAAAATAGCAACAGCCCCCGTGTGGTTAAGGCCACAGCCACATAATTTGATTAAGTCCCACATGAAGTTGGAGAACTTGGAAAACGGGTCTTTAATAAGTGGGGAGGCCACTAACCCCAATTTTGGGGCGGGGGACCGGAGGACTTCTATTCTTTTGGACGAGTTTGGCCGAGTAGAGAGCAAGTTGGCTGCGTCTATTCGGGATTCCGTGTCTGACGTGTCTAATTCGGTGATTTATAATTCAACACACTGGTACGGCTGGGGGCACACGTTTGGCAGGTTAAGAAGGCAACAACTGGGTAAGATAAAAGTTTTTGTATTGCCTTGGTTTAATAACCCAGTTAAGATTAAGGGTTTGTATCAAAGTCCTACAACGGAAAGCATAGAAATTTTAGACTTTGGGTATTATTCCGATTTGCCTAAAAAATTCAAAGTTAAAGATTATCCACAGCTTTGCTGCGTTAAAGATGCCAGGATGTTGCCAGACAGGCTTGACGGCCCTGCTTTTGTTGTGGACGGTCGAAACAAATATCGGTCGCCCTGGTATGACGGAGAAGATAAGAGAAGAGGGCCGAGAGATTTAGCGACTAATATTGATATGAACCCAGCTATGGCGGGGGACATTTTCTTTGACCCAGAGGTTCTACTTAGGCTGAGAACGGATTACTTGAAACCGCCTGACATTACGGGCAGGTTTGATTTTGCTATAGTTAAGAAGAAAATAAGACGGGTTAAGTTTATTCAGGGCAACGGAGAATTTCGTTGGTGGGGGGGCTTAGTCCGTAGAAGGCCTGACCAGAACAGTAATTACTTGGTGGCTTGTGATATTTCGTTGGGGACAGGCGCAAGTAATTCGGTGGCTAAAGTTTATGACTTGAGCCATTATGAATTAAAAGGCATGTTTCTATCAGCGAAGATTCCGCCACACGAGTTTTGTGATTATGTGATTGCTATTTGCAATTGGGTAGGCGGGCAACATCAGTTTCCATTTTTGGTTTGGGACGCTTCTGGCGGAACGGGGGCCGTGTTTGATTCAAGGCGAAGAGCTTTAGGCTATAATAATGTATATATTGATACTGTAACACGTGCTAAGCATCCTAAAAGAACTAAAAAGCCTGGGTTTTACTGTACCCGGCAGGCTAAAGAGGATGCCTTGTTGGAGTTACGTACGGCCTTGCACGAGGGTTTGAAACAAAACCCGGCTGGCAAGTATTTAAGGATTCACGACGAGTTGACCATGAACGAATACGATGATTACATTTTTTATGACAATGGCGATATAGGCTTGTCGGGCAATGTGACGGACACGGGTGGCGCTAAGAAGGCGCACGGGGATACTGTTATTTGTGATGCCATGGCGGTACGGTGTTTTAGTTTTGCTCCAAGAGGAGCCGGGAGTCCCAACAGGAATATATACCCTGGGACTATAGCTTGGCAAAGAGCGGAGAGGGAGAAAGAACGAATTAAGAATAAAAGAGAAAGTATTTGGTTATGACCAAGAAAGTGACACACGAAAAACGGCCACCGATTATTTCGAGGTTACAAGCCGGTATTACAGCGTCTGACGAGTATTTGAAGCCCATGTTAGCTTGTCGTAATCGGATGCTTGCTCAGTATGCTAATAGTTGGTATTCGGGGGGCGTGGGTGCTGTTTCCCAACCGATAAATTTAATTGACCAAGTCGTGTCTATTATCTGTTCACTTTTGATAGGAGGTAATTCGAGGGGGGCAGTCAAAGCCAAGCGGGGAGTGAACAACCCGAATGCTAAAATGTTTGCCCAGTCTTTGCAATTGGCCTTAGACGACTTGTGCGGTGAGATAAAACTTTCGCAAAATACCTTACGTCCTATTGTTAGGGATTCTTTGTTTGGTATGGGCATTAGTGTTGCGGGAGTAATGAAAAGTCATACGGTAGAATTGGGTGGGTATCTACATGATTATGGCCAACCTTACTGTGACGCCGTGGATTTTGCTGATTATATTGTGGACAGGCACGCTCGGAACAGGCAAGAAATGCACTATGAGGGCTATCGTTATCGGTTGCCAATTCAGTATGTAGCGGAAAGCGGCCTATTTAAGAACTATGACCAGCTCGTACCAAATCTCAGGTTGTACGGACAGAAAGCTCGTCCAGAGGAAATATCTAAGGGCGATAAAATGGATAAATCCGGCGAGGAGGTTTTTCCTTCTGTGGAGCTTGTTAATCTTTGGTTGCCTGATGCGGGAATGATTGTTACTTTGCCCCCGGAGGGGCAGGGAACAAAATATCTGAGGGAGGTTGAATGGGACGGGCCGGAAGATGGGCCGATGAATATTTTAGGTTATAAATTTTTCCCTAATACAGTTATACCTATTCCCCCGGTTTATCTTTGGTTGTCAATACATAAAACCGTCAATCTTATGGTCAATAAGATGCGGGATTTGTGTGCCAGGGAAAAGACTATTGCTGTTGGGGATTTAAGTAATCCGACTGATAAGCAACTAATAAAAGATTCTGAGCATGGTGACTTTCTTTTGTTGCAGGGCGGAGCGGATAACGTAAAAGAGATTACTTTTGGCGGGTTTAATCCGCAGTCGATGCCGTTTTTGCAGTTTATGTTGGGTATGTTTTCTCAAATTGGCCCGAACTTGAAGGCTGTTGGCGGGCGGGGAGTTATGGCGGAGACCGTGGGTCAGGAACAAATGCTCCAAGCCAGAGCAATGCAAGAGATAGAAGACATGACCCAGCAAGTCTATAATTTTACACGGTCGATAATGAAAAAACTTGCACATTTTTTAGTGACAGACCCCGTACGTGTCAGGAATTTTCAACAAGATGTTGAGGGAATTCCTTATGAATTGACATATCATTCCTCGAAGATTGAAGGAATTTTGGACGACTACGATATTGACATTGAGCCATATTCGTTAGGTAGAATGAACCCCGAAATTAGATACCAAAGAATTATGCAGTTGTTGTCTCAAGTGGTTATCCCGCTTGCCCCGTTGGCCATGCAGCAGGGTAGTTACCCATCTGTAGATGCTATTGTGAAAGAATTGGGAGAATATTTGAATGTGGATACGGATGTTTGGTGGAGGTCTGCCACGCCGGACATGACTAATTTGGGGGCTAACCAACCATTGCAAGGCTCTGCAACGTCTAAGACGGGTCAAAATAATCAAGGTGACCTTGGCAGAGCGGAGGCGAACAGACTGAGTGGCCTGCAACAATATATGTCAAGGACAGGAGGTGCGAAATCCAGTGCTGAATAACTCAAGACTGAAATCCCTTTTGCAGTGCTTTGTATTATTTGTCGGTGTGATATTTGTTACGTGCTTTTTTGCCAATAAGAAGTCGCAACTTGACGTAACTATTGATGCGGTTGTCAAGATTGAGGTTGTAGACAGGTGGGGGCAGAAGTGGATTGGGAGCGGGACGTTTATAAAGGACGATTTAGTTTTAACGGCAAAGCACGTTGTAGAAGGAGCTAATGAAGTGTGGATAATTTGGTCCGATGGAGCGAGACACAAAGCCCAAGATTGGGAAGTTAGTAAGAAATATGACCTTAGCCTTGTTAATATTTATACTATAAAGAAGGAAAAGAAGTTGAATTTTACCCCCTCGGTTGTCGGGGAGGATGTGTGGTCTTGTAGTGCGGCGTTGGGATATTTTCCGGTTTTGACTAAAGGTGTTGTTTCTTCGGAAGCTATTGAGTTGGGTGAGGAGAAAGAAATACTTTTTCTGGTGGATAGTTTAATGAACCCCGGCAGTTCCGGAGGGGCCGTGCTAAATGGGAAAGGGGACATAGTAGGGGTTTGTGTGGCTGTGGTTGGGCGGTTTAACTGGTACGGCGGTTGTGTCCCTGTCAAGGATATAGAAAAGTTTTTGGAGGAAGCAAGTTGTGCCCCTAACTAAAAAAGGTCAAAAAATTAAAAAGGCTATGATGAAACCAAAGTCCAGAGGTGGATATGGTGGGAAAAAGGGTGAGCAAGTGTTTTATGCCTCTCAAAATAAGGGGATTATAAAAGGAACGCATAAACCGAGGTATAAAAGATGATAAAACTGCCTAAGTTGAGGCCTGGTGATGTTGTATTAGTGAAGTGGTTGGATATTTGTGATAGTGTGTCTTGGGAATCCCCGTTAGTAAAAAGCAAGGTTGAACTTGCGTTGATTGCTTCTGTGGGAATATTTATTAAATTTGACAAAAACCGTAATCATAAAGTTATAAGACTTGCACACTCCGTAGCAGAGGATGGCGACAGAGATAGTATGGTTATTCCAACAGTATTGCTTGAAAAGATAGAGATTCTAAAAAGGAAAAAATAATGGCTTTCACGACAAAAGTTAGGTTTATAGGTGAAGCGAGCGGGAGTGGTGACGACCGGAAGGTGGCTGGTTTTTCAACTTTAACGACGCCTACGCAGGTGTCCGGCCCAATTAGACAGGTTATTACTTCCGCTGGGCAGGCGATAGAGGTTGGTTCTTTGATTAGCGGAGAAATGAAGGGGTTGTTTGTCGAAGCAGTCGTGAGCGGTGTCTATGTAAATCCGTTTTCAATAAACTCTGCTATGGTTACTTGTGGGTGTTATATTAGCCAAGGGGATTTTAATTATTATTCTTTTCAGACTACTACATCTGTGTTGCCTTCAGCTACTCCAGAATCTTCAAGAGCAGAGATTGATGTTTGGTATGTGGGGGTTTCTTAATGCCCATTTACCCCTTTGCCTGCAAATGCGGAAACAAATTTGATAAGTTTGCTTCTATAAAGGTGGCTCCTAAGACGGCACAGTGTTCCTGTGGGAGACAAGCGAAAAGGGATTATAGTGCTTACGGAGGCTTTAATGCTGTAATGAAGGATAATCCCAGATGGAGCTGGGCAATGGGGGCAGCGAATAGTCAAGAGGTTGCGGAGAGGACAAAGGAACATCCCGACAGGGTGTACGATTCAGATGGTCGGTTGCTGATAAGGAATCGTCAGCATAAGAAATTAGAAATGAAACGTCACGGGTTGGACGAGAAAAGTTAATTTTGGAGATTGATTATGCCAGAGCCAGAAGAGAAAGTTGTGGATAATAACGAGGAGCCGACGGCTGAAGATAAAACGCTTGAAGAAATGGATAAAATTATTAGTGGTACGGACGAGACTGCTCCGGTTACTGAGGAAGCCGAGGGGGAAATTGCTGGCGATTCTGCCGATGGGGAAGTTGCGGATATCCCCTTAGAGGAGGGAGCGGACGGGTTGTCCGAGGAGTGGGTAGAGGCTGGACAGGCTGCGGGTTTAGGGGATGAGGTGATTGCTGAATTGGCGGATACCAATCCCGCTGTGTTAAAAGCTCTCAGCACGTTTAGGCGGAGGTCGATGGAGCAGCCTGCACCCGTGGTGGAGAAGGAAGAAGACAAATTAGAGGTGGAGGAGTATAAACCGTTAGAGCATGTTTCTCCGATTGACATTGATTTTAAGGATGACAAAGTAAAACAGTTGTTTTCTGGTGTTGTTGACAATCAAAACACGTTGATTGATAATCTAAATACAGTTAGCCAAGAATTACACGAGGCGAAGGTCGCTTCTTTGTCGGCTAAGAAGGCTAATGATGGGGAATTTGATGCTTTTGTCGATAATTACTTCGATTCAAAGGTGAAGACAAGCCCCCATTTTGGTTTAAGTAAGGCCTTGACAGGGGAGCAATTGACTACTCGCCAGTCTGTGTTTGCTATGGCTAAGTTGTTGCCAGGGAAGGATTGGACAGCCAAGTTGGATAAGGCTGCTGTTGGTTGGAACGCCATGAGTGGGCGGTCTGAGACTGAAGCTAAAATTGCTGAAAAGCTGGGACGTCACAAGAAGAAATTTGTTGCTCGTCCTGGTGGCCAGAAAGCTGGTAAAGATTCTCGGACTGCTTCAGAAAAGGGACTTGCTGAGTTTGATAAGATATTTACGGAGTATGGCGTTGGAGTAGAATAATTTAGGTTTGTCTTATTGCCTTGTCAGAGGCACAACGAACCTTGAGTGGGGTTGTTTGAAATTATGGTTACGATGTAGCTATTTCTTAATATAACATCCGCAAGGGGGATAAGACACACAGAAGGAATTGTGAATATTTATAGGGGATAAAAATGTCGGGAATAACTCCGGATATGGCCATAGATTTAGGCCATTCTGTGTTAAGAAACTACGACGATTCTGAAATTCAAGAAACGTTTAGTAAAAATACGTTTGAGTTTGTAAATAGGAAGTTAAACGGTGCGAAAGTTATTACGGGTGGAAAAGGATTTCAATTTGACGTGGTCTTAAAAGACCAAGACAACGGTAAGTGGATGAATGATTATGAGCCAATAGACCCGAATGTGGCTAATATTGTTGAAGAGGGTTCGGTGAATTGGAGCCAGTATACTACCCACTTTACTTATTCTTTACATGAGTTAAACCAATGCAGGGGTAAGCATAAGATATTTGATTTGCTGTCTGAGCGGAGAAAGCGGACAGTAGTGGAGGCTGCTGAGGATTTGGAGCATAGTTTTTGGAGAACGCCTAATAGTGCAAGTGATACTAAGCGCCCGCACGGGCTTCCTGCAATACTTTGCCAGGCGGATGCCGATACTTGTACTGGTGATTTTTACGGTTACGTGGGCGATTATTGGTCTGATTCCGAGACAGCGTACTCAAAGATTTATGGGCTTTCGTGTACTTCGACTGTTAATTCTCGGTTTGCTAATTATACCTATGACCACAATGACAAGTTTGATTATACGTTGATGAAAAAACTGAGTCAGGCCATACGTAAAACGCACTTTCAAACTCCGAGACTTGCGGGTCAGAGTGTTGACCCCAAGAGCGATTTTAACAATTTTCAGTTGTACACCAATGACGAAGTGATTGGCAATGTGGAAGACTTTCTTCGTAAAGCAGATGATAATATTGGGGCGGATTTGGGTAAATATGCAGGAAACGTTGTGTTTAAGAACAGTCCGCTCATCTATGTTGATGATTTGGACGACGAGAAAAAGTATGTTTACGGTGGGAATCCTATTTTTGGCGTGAACTGGAATCAGATTCATGTTCGGCTGTTAGCTGGTGAGAATTTCCGCTGGAACAAGCCCATGAACGACGTAAAACAACAAAACGTTTATACGGCACAGTTTAACATCACTTTAGCGATTTATTGTCCGAATAGACGACATGCTGGTTTCATGTTCAGCGACTGGGAAAGCGGCAACTAAAGTAACTGATAATAAAGGACTTATGAAAAGTCAAAGCATGTTTAGATTATTGGAATTCTATGGATGAGAATTCGGAGTGATGGTTGGTGCGGTTGGCTGTATGCTGGAAGCAATAGGCAGTTGTAAAATTCAGTGGCCGGTGGAACGTAACGTAGCTGAATAACCGAACCTAATTTTGGAGATATTAAGATGGCAAATGACTCAATTACCCATGCTCATGGAAATGCGGCTGCTCCGAGAAATACGAAACGAGTGTTTCTTATTTCCGGAACGGCTAACCGGGGCATGGCCTTAAACTATAACTACGATATAATTGATGCTACAGCCGAGCAATCGTCTGGAGGCTCAACAATATCGGCTGGAGTTACGACTTGGTGTGATGCTCGTAGAGTGCAGGTGGAGACGCCGACGAGGTTGAATAATATGCACTTTGCGGGTGTTGTAGACGAGTCATCGGACGGAAAGACAGGTCCTGGTTGGGTTACTATTCACGAGCCTGGTTCAATTTGTGAAATTTATGCTACGGGTGTTTGTAGTGCTGGTGTTTCCGCTGTTCAGAACTTAGGTGATACTTTAACTTACAACGTGGCATTTAATTCTGCTGGAACTTATAGCACTACTACGGTTTTACATCCTAACGGCGCATTTTCCTTTTCGGGACTACCTGGGGCCGGTACGGCAAGGGTGCTCTCGGAGGTGAGTGCTGCCGGTGCGGATAGTCAGGCTTACGCAATGGCTGAGTTGCTGACGGGCGAGCAGAGTGGTGGAGTACAAGTTTTGGCTACCACAGCGACGGTGTCCTGTTTCGTAGCTACTGTTACTTGTATTAAGCACGGTAGAGTGGTTCTTTCTACTGCCACCGTTTCTGCGCATGCGGACTCGCTTATTAGTATAGGACTTCCCACTTTTGTGGGGCAGGAGCTTATTATAGGGCCTGTAGCCGCTTCTGCTACTGTGCCTTTAATCCTTAATTGGAATTTGGGAATAAGTCCCGTAACGTCTGGTGCTGCGGCGCCGGCATTTGTAACGTGTACTGGTGTAGTTATTTCTGGGGCGGCCTTTGAGTGCGTCCACTTGAAAGCTAATACGCCTACGGACGGTTGGAGAGTTTTGGCAGGGATTGCGGTAACTGCATAAAATTTTGTAAAAATATGTGGAGGAGTACGAACAAATCGTGCTCCTCTGCGTATATATTATAGACCATGAAAAAACTTACAGAAATGCCTTTTAGAAGGACAGGATTAGTTTGGTATTTACAGGCGGGGAAATGCACTAAAGGGGCTGAAATCGGTGTTTATAAGGGAGACTATGCGAAAAGTTTGCTAAATCAAATGCCGGATTTGGAATTATACTTAGTAGATTTGTGGAAGCATCAGGATTCTGGTTACATTGATGGGGCTAATGCGGCGGATGACATTTTTGAGCCTATGTACCAAATGGTAACAGCTATGTTTAAGGATAAACCAAACGTTAAAATTTTGAGGATGTCGTCTGTTGAGGCCTTAGACCGGATTCCTGATGGTTACTTAGATTTTGTTTATATTGATGCAAACCATAGCTATGAGGCAGCAAAGGCGGACATTAATAATTGGGCTAAAAAAGTTCGTTCTAAAGGATTTGTTTGTGGAGACGATTATGGGTTCGCACACCCTGGGGTTATACAGGCTGTTAATGAGTTTGACGAAGAGCTGATAGAGAGGAAGGCCGTGTCTGTGGCTACGGACAGCACTTGGATGTTTATGAAAAAGTAATTGAACAAAGTAGTTGTTTGACAATTTAATAGAGAGTCTAATGAGGTAAAAAATGAAAAGACCCAGGCGCATATTATTAATGACGAACTTGCCAGTTCGTGATTGGGCAACGGACGCCATATTAGCTTCCCACTTACGGGAACTTGGGGCGGAGGTTCGGCACGTGAACTTCCTTCCCGTTCCTCGGAATCACATATTATTCTGGAAACCTGATGTTGTTATCGGCCCCGAGGCCAGGTGTCAGTTCACTGTAGAGTTGTATCGACGGTGTATGGAGTGGGGAGTGGCCGCCATTGCAAAGCGTACTGAGGGTGGTTGCCCTCGGTCTGCTTGGAATGTGATGGGGGATGATGAGAAGGCAACCGTTGTCGGAGCATGGGAATACAACGTTGATTTGGAAATTGTTTGGTCTGAGGATTTTGCTAACTTGTTGGGGGAAAATGGCTGGGTAAAGCGGGATAAAATATTTGCTGCGGGGGCAGTGACGTTTGACCAGGATTTTCGACCCCCAATGAGGGCGACTCAAGAGAAACGCAGAAATATAGTGTTTTGTACTAACTGGGGGCACGCTGATAGAAATCCTAAGTATAATGTGCCCGAAGCTCCGGTTGGTTCACCTGTCCATGCGGACGCTTATAATAGACATCGTCAGGGCAGGAAAGATTGGATTGAGCTTATTAAATTGGCGAGGGAGAAGTTAAGTCCCCTCTGGCAATTCTATCTTTCATTGAAGGTGGGAGAATGGCCGACTGAGTATCAAAAAGAACTGGGCAGTGTAGTTAATATTCTTGGTCCTACAGGCACTAAGCAGTTGATGTTGAATGGGGATTTGCTAATACAGAGCGGGTCAACGCTGGCGATTCATGCTCATTACCACAATATGCCGACCTTGTCTTATAGAGGTTCGACTAATCAGACCAAAGGTTACAAGTATCCCCACGTTGCCCCAAACTATACCGACCCCCATGAGTTAGTTGCTGCTATTCCAAAAGTCAAGTTGGACCAGAGCAATGCTAATACGGGCGCTGTCGAGGAGCTAAGTAGAGAGCTTTACGGGGTAATTGATGGGAAGGCTTGTAAAAGGGCAGCAGATAAGATTATGAGCCTGCCCGAACGACCTGTTAATGTGCCAAACGAGTGGCCTCCGGAGGTAAAAGACTACCCCCACGAAGGCGTTCATAAGGTTGTTGGAACTTGGTTGTGTGAGACTTGCGGAAGACCGAACTACGTGTTTGACCCAACGTTGGACATGATTAACTGCGTGCATTGTGGGGTTGGACTTGCAAAGAAGACCCCTAATCAGGGGAAAGTATGACAACTTTATATCTAACTCAAGGTATTGTCGGTGCTGGGAAGTCAACGTGGACAAGGGAGCAGTGCCGCAGGAATCCTAAAGTTAAGATGGTGTCCACAGATAGTCTGAGGTGGATGTTGAATGGGAAATATGAATATGTCGAGGGGTTGGATGATACGATTGATTGGGGCGTTGTTGCTTTAGCCAACGGTTTAATAGCTGCCGGGTTTGATTGTATTATTGATTGTTGTAATTTAAGTGTTGACCGAAGAACGTTCTGGCGAACGAACATTGCCGATGTCGATAAGTGCATGGCAGTTGTTTTCCCAGAAAAAGACAAACAGTGGCACATTGATAGGGTGATGCAAAGTAAAAAGGCTTTAGGTTTTGACCGGAAATACTGGGA
>CAYNKU010000031.1:0-1310 GCA_964397865.1 uncultured Pirellulales bacterium
AGCTTGGCCAGGCATCGACGACGCTTTCGGGCGGTGAGGCCCAGCGGGTGAAGCTGGCGTCGGAGCTGGGTAAGGCGGCTACGGGTCATACGCTTTATCTGCTCGATGAGCCGACGACGGGGCTGCATTTTGCGGATATTCAGAACCTGTTGAACGTTTTGCAGAGGCTTTGTGATATGGGTAATACCGTAGTCGTGATCGAGCATAACCTCGATGTTATAAAGATGGCGGATTATATAATCGACCTTGGGCCTGAAGGCGGCGATGCGGGGGGCAGGGTGGTCGCGACGGGTAAGCCGGAAGAGATTATCAAGAAGAGGAGTAGTTATACGGCCGCGTATTTAAGGGATAAGCTCCAAGCGGACAAAAAGCCGAAAAGGACAAGAAAAGCCAAAGCGGCAAGTTGAACTTGAAAACGGGAAAGGATTCGTATGGTTGTTTCGGCGCTTAAATGGATCGGCGAAGCTGACGGTTACCTTGAACTTGTGGACCAGAGGCGGCTGCCTGGGGAATTTGTTCATATCGAATGCCGGGATGTGGAAACGCTATTCGAAGCGATACGGACTCTTGCGGTTCGCGGTGCGCCGGCGATCGGGGTGGCGGCGGCGTATGGATTGGTTCTTGGTATGGGGGGAATGTCGGATGAAGATAATTTGCAGGGAGGGGTAAACAGATTAGAGAGGACGGCGGAGTATCTGGCAGGCTCGAGGCCTACGGCGGTGAATCTTTTCTGGGCGTTGGAAAGGGTTATTAAAGGCGCGAAGGCTTTTGCTGATAAAAACAGCGGGGCGGATTGCGAAGCTCTGCGGCGGGTTGTTCTAACCGAAGCGAACGCGATATGTGAGGAAGATATCGAGATGTGCCGGCGGATCGGTGAGAACGGACAGGGATTTATCGATGACGGTGCGGGGGTATTGACACACTGTAATGCCGGGGCGCTGGCGACGGCGGGGGAAGGGACGGCGCTGGCGGCTATCTTCGAGGCGCATAAAAGGGGCAGGAGGTTTAAGGTTTATGTCGATGAGACGCGGCCCCTGCTGCAGGGCGCGCGGTTGACAACGTGGGAGCTTAAGCAGGCGGGGGTCGACGTGACGCTGATCTGTGATAATATGGCCGGGGTTTTGATGAAGCAGGGCAAAATAACGATGGTAATAACCGGCGCCGACCGGATCGCGGCGAACGGCGATACGGCCAACAAGATAGGCACTTACGGCTTGAGCATTCTCGCGAAAGAACACGGGATACCTTTTTATGCGGCGGCGCCATCGAGCACGTTCGACCCGGGAATTAAAAGTGGCGCCGATATACCG
>CAYNKU010000031.1:1320-4212 GCA_964397865.1 uncultured Pirellulales bacterium
CGGAAGTACAGGCAGTCGTCCCATTTCAGACCTCTACTGTGGTCCACAGCGGTTTTACAGGCGTTTCAGGGATATCTTCCAGGCCAAAACTCTCGATGTACACAGAGATCGCTTCGCGGATATTGTCCTGTGCCTCGGTCAGGCTGCGGCCCTGCGACGTAACATTGAGTTCGGGACAGCGAGCAATGAACCATTCGTCCTCCGGCACAATGGAGATAGCAAAACTGCGCATCTGCAATCCCTCCTCTCAGGGATACCTTGTCAATGTAAGCTACTTCAGCACCTCGAGTAGCTGCTCACGGCTTACCCCTGCTTGCCTGAGAATATGATGAAGCGTTCCTATTGGTATAGTGCCGCCGTGGCGCGGTATCGTTGTATGTCTATCTGTTACAGGATTATAGAGAGTCAAATGACTGCCGCTTTGAGTATCCTCCTCAAAGCCTAAGCGCTTGAGGGCAGCGATTAGTCGTCGAGCATCGGTACGAGGCAGCTTAGGCAACAGCGATGACTTCTTTTACGTGGGGGATTTTTTCTTTTAGCAGGCGTTCGACTCCCATTTTGAGGGTCATTTTGGCGCCGGGGCAGCCTGCGCAGGCGCCCTGGAGGCGGACTTTGACGGTGTAATCCTCTTCGGTACCTATCAGTTCGATGTCGCCGCCGTGACTTTGGAGGTTGGGGCGGATGACTTCGATGATCTCACTGACCTGTTCTTCGAAGGTTTTTTCTTCTTTGGCGCTTTCGCAGCCGCAATGATCGCACATTAGTTATCTCCTGAAATTGAGAGCTTATCGCATCAATTCGGCTATTATATCGGAAATTGCCGGTTTATCCAGTGTTTTTACGGATTCGGGGCGTAATTGTTTCCGCAAATCGGCCAAAAAAGGCTTATATCGGTCTTTTCAGCGGCCGAAAAAAAGTTGACAGAACTGGATTGTTTTTGGTATAATGCCGAAGTATTCGAATGAAACGCGTTCAAATACAATCCTGAGACATCCCGGAGCGGGATGGTTACGGGATTGCGGCAGGGCGTAGAACCTGTGGTTTTGGCGGTCGTTTTTTTGGTTAAAGGCGATTTGCCGGCCGCAGCGGCCCAGCGGAGCCGTAATTGACCGGAATAACAATTTAAGGTTTATCAGGGAAAGGTTCAAAATGAGTGCCAAGTCTCACGAATCGGCGGATTCCGCCGAGAAATTCCCTATTAAAACAGGCGCACAGATCGTTGTCGATACTTTGATCGAACAGGGTGTCGATACGATGTTCGGTTATTTAGGCGGTGTGGTTTTGCCTTTGTTCGACCGTCTTTACGATGCGCCGATCAGATTTATCATTCCCCGTCACGAGCAGGGCGGCTGTCATATGGCTGACGCTTACGCCCGCGCGAGCGGCAAGGTCGGGGTTGTTGTAGCGACCAGCGGTCCGGGCGCGTGCAACCTGGTGACGGGGCTTGCGACGGCGATGATGGATTCTGTTCCGATAGTCGCTTTAACCGGCCAGGTTCGGACGGAGCTTATCGGTAACGACGCCTTTCAGGAGGCCGATACAACTGGTATCACCCGTCCGGTTACCAAGCACAACTGTATTGTCAAGGATGTTAAAGACGCGGCGCGGACGATTCGGGAGGCGTTTTATATTGCGTCTACGGGTCGGCAGGGACCTGTTTTGGTCGATATACCTGTTGATATAGAGGTTGCCAGGTGCAGGACGGACGGGTCGAGAGACATTAAGCTGCCGGGCTATAAGATCATGGCTGAGGGTCATAAAAGGCAGATAACCGCGGCGGCGAAGGCGATAAATAATTCTCAAAGGCCTGTTCTTTACGTCGGCGGGGGTGTGATATCGGCCAACGCCGCCGAGCAACTGCGGGCTGTAGCGGACAAGGCGAATGTCCCGGTAACGATGACGCTTCTGGGGCTTGGCAGTTACGATCAGAATCGCCCTGAATCGCTGGATATGCTCGGTATGCACGGCTCGGCTTATGCGAATTACGCGGTACAGGAGTGCGATCTTCTTATCGCGGTAGGCGCGAGGTTCGATGACCGGGTGACGGGTAAGGTTAAGTCTTTTGCGCCGGCGGCGAAAGTGATTCATATCGATATCGACCCGGCAAGTATAAGCAAGAACGTTAACGTGGATATCCCGGTTGTCGGTGACGCCAAGAAGATCCTTACGCAGCTTCTCGATGAGGTTGAGCATCGTGAGAGAAAGCCGTGGTTTGAGAAAATCGCGGACTGGAAGGCGAAGTTTCCTTTCCGTTACGATAATAACAGCTCTACGATCAAGCCGCAGTATGTTATCGAGGAGATCTGGAAGCAGACCGAGGGGCAGGCGATAATAACCACGGGCGTTGGTCAGAACCAGATGTGGGCGGCCCAGTTTTACCGGTTCAGTCGGCCGAGGCAGCTTATAAGCAGCGGCGGTCTCGGCACGATGGGTTTCGGTCTGCCAGCGGCTGTAGGTGCGCAGGCGGCGGTTCCGGAGGCGACGGTTATCGATATAGACGGCGACCACAGTTTCAACATGACTATGACGGAACTTTCGACGGCGGTCGAGAACAAGCTGCCTATAAAGGTCTGCATCATCAATAACGGTTATATGGGAATGGTGAGGCAATGGCAGGAGCTGTTTTATAACAAGCGTTATTCCAAGAGCTATCTTTCAAATCCTGATTACGCGACCGTCGCGAGGGCCCTGGGGGCGGTGGGGATAACGGTTGATAACAAGAGCGAGGTGCCTTCGGCGGTCAAGGCGATGCTGGCGGAGAAAGGGCCCTGCGTGGCGGATTTCAAGGTCGAAAGGGAAGAGAATGTCTGGCCGATGGTGCCGGCGGGCAAGAGTCTGCACGAGATGGACGGGCTCGATATACTGGAAAGTATGGCGTGAGAAATTGATTAT